>NZ_JAKZKW010000006.1 GCF_022808695.1 Fundidesulfovibrio soli | reverse complement strand
AGTCCACCACCACGCCGTCGCGCACCACCTCGGCCCACTCCAGGAACGCGGCCACCGGCTCCCCGGAGGCGTCCAGGACCATGAGCACCACGTCGGCGGTGCCCAGGTCCACGCCCACGCTCAGGGGGCCACTCACCGTAACCGGCTCCTCCCGGTTCAGGATGGCGGCGGCGTCAAGGCGCGCCTGGAGTTGGTCCCAGTCGAGAGTCATGGCTCACACGATCCTGAAGCTGCCCACCAGCGTGCAGCGGCGCAGGCGCACGAAGGTCCGGGCGTTGGTGACGCCCTCGCCGGTGGGGGTGGAGATGGTCATGGAGGTCCAACCCTCGCCGCCAGCGCCCAGAGCAGCTGAGCCAAGCCGAAAACAGAAAGAAGGCTGCCCCCCGCACAGGGGAGCAGCCTTCTCGTCTTTCACGGCGGCCTGAAAGGCATCGACGGGTTCACGACGGGGCGATATCCTCGCAAACGTACTTCCCGATGGAGCATTTGAAGGTGTACTTGTCCCCCCGGTACAAGGCCCTGGAGAACTCCACGGCCTTGCCCTCGTCGCTGAACACCACGCCCTCCACCCACAGGCAGGCGCACTGGTCGTCGATCTTGAGCAGTTTCTTCTCGCTATCGGTGGGGATCACGGCCCCGATCTCGTTGCGGGAATAGTTCAGGCTCATTTTGTATTCCGTGATGATGATCTTGTACAAGATGGAGTCCAGCGGCCGCTCCAGAAGCCCGGAGAAGGCGTCGGCCGGCAGGTAGCACTGCTCCAGGGCCAGCGGGACGTTGCTGGCGAGCATCAGGCGGTACAGGTAGACCACGTCCGTGCCCGGGGCCACGCCGAGCCTTTCGGCAACCAAGGAGTCGGCGGGCATGATCCTGGCCTCCAGGGTTTTGTAGCGCGGGTCCAGCCCGGCCCTGGTGATGTCGTCGTGAAAGGTGGAGATGGTCTCCAGGGAGCGCGTGAGCTGGGGCTTCTTGTCCGAAAGCAGGAAGGTCCCCTTGCCCCGCATCCTGACCAGCATGTGATCGTCTACAAGTTTGTCAATCGCCTGGCGCACGGTCATGCGATGCACGCCGAACCTGGCGGCAAGGTCGTTCTCATTGGGGATTCTGTCCCCGGGGAGCAACGCCTTGTTCGTGATCTGATCCGAAAGCCATTCGTAAATGGCCATGTATTTCAGCTTTGCCGCCAAAGCCACCTCCGTCGAAGATTAGCCTGCCTCTTGCTGCCGCAACCCTTATCCGGCCAGACGTCCATAGCCGAAACCCGTTGGTCTGGTCGAGAGCAAGTTGCCCTGCTCTCTCGCCGCGCCCCGGGCCGGAGACAATAGCGCCCGGCCATCTCGCCAACCGTGTTCCGGCCCATGCTCCGGGCCAGTTTCTGGGCCATTTTCTCGCTATGCGGTGCAATGATTCCAGGCGGTTTCCGCTGCCGGGCACAAGGGAAACCGAACCCGCCAAAGCGGCCATTTTTTACAATTTACGCAATTCACCCTTGACCAACCCCGCCCCCGCCTCTAATGTCTAGACATTGCTGGCGGGAAGACCGGACGCCCAGCACTGCCCCGGAACACCTTGACGCACTCACCGGGCAGGCAGGGCGCACGAACACCCACCCGCCACCGGCGCGCATGGAGCCCACCCGAAACACAGGGCATCCACCGCCTTGAATTGCCCGGCGAGCATGGCGCCCTCGGCGCAACCTCAACCACTTCGGAGGCCCCGCGACCTGCCCTCAAAAAGCCCTTGACAAAAAAATAACAACCGCACATCACTTTGTCTAGACAAAGTGATGGCAGCGAGGCATCCCGGCTCCCGACGGATGGAAGGGACGCCCTGTCAAGACGGTGAAAAGGTCCAATATGGCGGGTGGCGCGCTCACCCGAATACTCCGAGGAGAGACACAATGGACAAGCCCGAAGCGTTGCATTCCCAGGACTATGCCGAAGCCGACCGCAAACATGTGTGGCACCACCTGGTCCAGCACCAGGCCTTCGCCGCCAAGGGCCCCATGATCGTGGTCGAGGGGAACGGCCTGCGCGTCAAGGACGCAAACGGGAAGGAGTATCTGGACGCGACCTCGGGCGGTGTCTGGTGCGTCAACGTGGGTTACGGCCGGGACCGCATCGCCGACGCCGTCTGCGCCCAGATGAAGAAGATGCCCTATTACGCCGCCGTGGCCGGGAACATCCCCTCCATCGAGCTTGCCGAGAAGATCACCGCCTACATGCCCGGGCTCAGCCGCATCTACCTGTCCAACAGCGGGTCCGAGGCCAACGAGAAGGCCTTCAAGATCGTCCGCTCTCTGGCGCACCTTTCGGGGAACGCCTCCAAGAAGAAGATCCTGTTCAGGCACCGCGACTACCACGGCACTACCATCGGCGCCCTGAGCTCCTCGGGCCAGCCCGAGCGCAAGGAGTGGTTCGGCCCCCTCGTACCGGGTTTCGTGGAGTTCCCCCACGCCTGCTGCTACCGCTGCGCCTTCGGCAAGACCTACCCCGGCTGCGACCTGGAATGCGCGAAATCCGTGGAGCGCATCATCGCGCAGGAGGGCCCGGAGACGGTCGGCGCGCTGATCGTCGAGCCCATCACCGCGGGCGGCGGGATCATCCCCCCGGTGCCCGAGTATTACGCCGTGCTCACGGAGATCTGCCGCCGCCACGGTGTGCTGGTCATCATGGACGAGGTGGTCTGCGGCGTTGGCCGCACGGGCACCATGTTCGGCTACCAGCAGTACGACGGGGCGAAGCCGGACATGGTCACCATGGCCAAGGGCGTGGCCAGCGCCTACATGCCGATATCCATCACGGCCACCACCGAAGACATCTTCAAGGCCTTCCTGCACGACCCGGCCGACAAGCTGGCCTATTTCCGGGACATCAGCACCTACGGCGGCTGCGCCGCCGGATGCACCGCGGCCATCGAGAACCTGAAGATCATCGAGGAGGAGAACCTCCTGGAGAACGTGGTGGCCATGGGCGACTACCTGCTGGACGGCCTCAGGGAATTCCTCGGCCACGCCAACGTCGGCGACGTGCGCGGCAAGGGGCTCCTGTGCGGCCTGGAGTTCGTGGAGGACAAGCAGTCCAAGAAGCCGCTGCCCGAAGGCAAGGTCATCCAGATCGTGGGCGAGATGGCCGCGCTGGGCGTCCTGGCGGGCCGGACCAACCGCAGCTTCCCCGGGTTCAACAACATCCTGAACATGGCCCCGGCCTACGTGGTCACCAAGGCGGAGATCGACACGATCCTCCAGGCCCTGCGTCAGGCCATCGGCAAAGTCCTCGGGTGATCGAACCAGGCGGCACCAAGGAGAAACGATGATGAAGGTCGGCATACTCAAAGAGATAAAGATCAAGGAAAACCGCGTCTCCATGACCCCGGCCGGGGTGCAGGCCATGCGCGCCTGCGGCCACCAAGTGCTGGTGGAGCGCGGCGCGGGCGTGGGCGCGGGGTTCTCCGACGACGACTACACAGCCACCGGGGCCGAGCTCGGCAGCTCTGACGAGATCTTCGCCCTGTGCGACATGGTCATGCACGTCAAGGAGCCCCAGCCGTCGGAATACGGCAAGCTGCGCAAGGACCAGATCCTGTTCACCTACCTGCACCTCGCCGCGGACGAAGCCCAGACCAAGGCCCTGATCCAGGCCGGAAACGTGAACATCGCCTATGAGACCATCCAGAAGGAGGACGGCAGCCTGCCGCTGCTCACCCCCATGTCCGAGGTGGCCGGGCGCATGGCCATCCAGCAGGCCGCCAAATCCCTGGAGAGCCCCATGGGCGGCATGGGCAAGCTCATGGGCGGCGTGCCCGGGGTGGAGCCGGCCACGGTGCTGGTCATCGGCGGCGGCGTGGTCGGCATCAACGCGGCCAAGATGGCCTGCGGCCTCGGGGCCAAGGTCTACATGCTGGACATGAACCTGGACCGCCTGCGCTACTTAAGCGACGTGATGCCCGCCAACTGCGTCACCCTGATGAGCGGCAGCTACAACATCCGCAGGCTGCTGCCCGCGGCCGACGTGGTCATCGGCGCGGTGCTCATCCCCGGGGCCAAGGCCCCGCACCTGCTCACCCGGGAGGACCTGAAGCTCATGCGCAAGGGCTCCATCCTGGTGGACGTGGCCATCGACCAGGGCGGCTGCTTCGAGACCTCCCGCCCCACCACGCACACCGACCCCGTGTACGAGGTGGACGGCGTGCAGCACTACTGCGTGGCCAACATCCCCGGCGCGGTGGCCATCACTTCAACCCTGGCCCTGACCAACGCCACCCTGCCCTACGCGCTCAAGATCGCGAACCTGGGCTGGAAGGGGGCCTGCCTGAAGAACAACGACATCCTGAAGGGCCTGAACGTGGTGGAAGGCAAGATCACCTACTCGGCGGTGGCCGAGGCCTTCGGGCTGCCCTACACCCCGGCCAGCCAGGTGCTGTAGCCGGAAGGGCGCGAGGAGTGCGAAGTCGGACGGAACAGACCATGTCCCGGATCGCACCGGGGGGGCCGAGCCAGGCCCGCCCGGCCCGTCCGGATTATCTCCGCGCGGGAGAGGCATGAGCGCCCTGCGGCGAACCAGAGGGAGCCGACGTGAAAGAGCAAGACCAGCGTAAGGCCAAGATCGAGGTGAAACACCTGACCAAGAGGTTCGGCGACCTCCTGGTGCTCGACGACATCTCCTTCGACGTGGCCGAGGGCGAGTTCGTGGCCATCGTCGGCCCCACGGGCTGCGGCAAGACCACCTTCCTGAACGTCCTCTCGCGCCTGGCCCCCATCTCCAGCGGCCGAATCCTCATCGACGGCGAGGACGCCGACCCCAAACGCCACAACATATCCTTCGTTTTTCAGGAACCCACCTGCATGCCCTGGAGCACCGTGCGCGACAACGTCGCCTTCGGCATGGAGATCAAGGGCCTGCCCCAGGGCGAGATCGACCGCCGCCTGGACCGCATCCTGGAGATGGTAGGGCTCACGCAGTGCGCCGATCTCTACCCCAACCAGGTGTCCGCCAGCATGTTGCAGCGCATCGCCGTGTCCCGGGCCTTCGCCGTGGACCCGGATCTGCTGCTCATGGACGAACCCTACGGCCAGCTCGACGTGAAGCTCCGCTTCTACCTGGAGGACGAGCTGGTCAACCTGTGGCGCAACCTCAAGAGCACCGTGGTCTTCATAACCCACAACATCGAAGAGGCGGTGTACGTCGCGGAGCGCATCCTGGTGCTCTCCCCCAAACCGACCACCATCAAGGCGGAGATCAAGGTCGACCTGCCCCGCCCCAGGGATTTCATGGATCCCGAGTTCATACGCATCCGCAAACAAGTGACCGACCTGATTCGTTGGTGGTGAAGCCCGCGCTCCCGGCGGGATGTGAGGCGTGAAGAAAGCAACGGAACGCAACAACGGCCAACCAGAAGGAGATTCGCGTATGTTTCAACTGAAACGCTGGATGTCGGTTCTCGCAACCTGTGTTCTCCTAACATCGCTGTCGCTTCCCGCTCTGGCCCAGGGCGGCCCGAAGGTTCTGAACACCACGTGGCAGGCCGAGCATGAGACCTTCATCCCCTGGTACGCCAAGGAAAAAGGCTGGGACAAGGCCCAGGGATTCGAATTCAAGTTGCACATGTTCGATTCGGGCATGGCCCAGATCGAAGCCCTGCCCGCCAAGCAATGGGTGCTCGGCGCCACCGGCGGCGTGCCCATGATGTTCGGGGCCCTGCGCCAGAACGCCTACCTGCTGGGCATCGGCAACGACGAATCCGTCACCAACGCCGTGCTGGTCCGCCCGGACAGCCCGATCATGAAGACCAAGGGCGCCAACCCCAAGTTCCCGGAGGTCTTCGGGACGGCCGAGTCCGTGAAGGGCAAGACCATCCTGTGCACCACCATCTCCTCGGGCCACTACGCCATGAGCCTCTGGCTCAAGGCCCTGGGCCTCACCGACAAGGATGTGATCATCAAGAACATGGACCCGGCCCAGTGCGTGGCCGCGTTTGAGAAGGGCATCGGCGACGCCGTGGTGCTCTGGGCTCCCCAGATGTACAACGGCCTCAAGAAGGGCTGGAAGGTCGCCTCCGACGTGAAGAAGGCCGGCGGCTTCGTGCCCATCGTGCTCATCGGCGACAAGGAATACTGCGACAAGAACCCCGAGGAAGTCGCCAAGTTCCTCAAGGTCTACTTCCAGGGCATCGACCTCCTGCGCAAGGACGGCACCAAGCTGACCCCCGAATACACCAAGTTCCTCAAGTGGGCCGGCCTGAACATGTCCGAGGAAGAGGCCAAGATGGACCTGGAGCTCCACCCCGTCTTCACCCTGGACGAGCAGATCAAGATGTTCGACTCCTCCAAGGGCGAAAGCCAGGTGCAGGTCTGGCAGAAGGATCTGGTCAAGTTCTTCACCGAGCTTGGCAAGCTCAAGCCCGCCGAGGGTGAGAAGCTGCTCTCCGGCTACTACATCACCGACAAGTTCCTGAAGATGGTCCCCAGCGTAAAGTAGTGCGACGATCCGCCCGGGAGGCCCGCCAGTCGGCCTCCCGGGCATCTCGACGACCGTAAAGGGAGGATGCATGGCCGCCTACCGGGAGATCAAGGTACACACGCCGCTTGCCCTCAAGGTTTTGCCGGTTGTGAGCGTCGTCGGATTCTTCACCGTCTGGGAGTTCGTGGTGCGCTCCGGCATGGTGCCGGAGACCATGCTGGCCGCTCCGAGCACAGTCGTGCAGCTGCTCTACCAGAAGCTGTGGGACGTGGACCCCGACGGCGCCCTGCTGCACGAACACGCCTGGATCAGCATCCAGGAGGCCTTCAGCGGCTACTTCCTCTCCCTGCTGATCGGGATTCCCCTGGGGCTGGCCATGGGCTGGTTCATGACGGCCGAGGGCCTGGCCCGGCCCATCTTCGAGATCATCCGCCCCATCCCCCCGGTGGCCTGGATTCCCCTGACCATCTTCTGGTTCGGCATCGGCCTGCCGGGCAAGATCTTCATCATCTGGATAGGCGGCCTGGTGCCCTGCGTCATCAACGCCTACGTGGGCGTGAAGATGACCAACCCCACGCTGATCCAGATGTCGCGGACGTACGGCGCAAGCGACTGGCAGATTTTCACCCGGCTGTGCATCCCCTCGGCCCTGCCCATGGTCTTCGGGGCCCTCCAGATCGCCCTGGCCTGCTGCTGGACCAACCTCGTTGCCGCGGAGCTCCTGGCCGCCGACGCGGGGCTCGGGTTCATGATCACCATGGGCCGGCGCCTGGCCCTGCCCGAGATGGTGGTGCTTGGCATGATCATGGTGGGCCTCACCGGCGCGGTCATCGGCGTCGCCATCGACATCGTGGAAAGACGGCTTCTGGCCGGCATCAGGAGATGAACCATGACCGCTGAACCGAAAGACAACGGCTGCGTGGCCAACGAGACCGTCTCCGCCTGTGCGGACCGGACGCCCTTGACCATCGGGAAGGTGCTCGGCAACCGCTGGTTCCTGCACGCCGTGTCCCTGGCGACCTTCTTCGTCGCCTGGCACATGCTGGCCAGCAAGGGCGCGGATTCCGGCGGCACCAGCTCGGTGGCCACGCCAATGGCGGTGCTGGCGCAGCTCGTGGAACTCTGGGAAACCGAGCTGGCCGAGATGACCCTGCTCGGCCACATCTGGGCCAGCACGCAACGGGTGCTCGTCGGCTTTTCCATCGCGGCCGTGATCGCCGTGCCCCTGGGGCTGTTCATGGCCCTCAATCGCTACGTCAACGCGGCGGTCAAACCGCTTTTCGACCTGCTCAAGCCCATGCCGCCCATCTCCTGGATTTCCATATCCATCCTGTGGTTCGGCATCGGCGAGCCCTCCAAGGTGTTCATCATCGTGCTCGGCACCTTCGTCCCCTGCCTGCTGAACGCCTACAACGGCGTGCGCCTCGTGGAGCCCGAACTCTACGACGTCATCCGCACCCTGGGCGGCAACCGGCGCGACGAGATCATGGACGTGTGCTTCCCGGCCTCGTTCCCGTCCATCTTCGCCGGGCTTCAGATTTCGCTGTCCATCGCCTGGACCTGCGTCCTGGCCGCCGAGCTGGTCAGCGCGCGCTCGGGGCTCGGCTACATCATCGTCCAGGGCATGAACCTCTCCAAACCCGCCATGGTCCTGGGCGGCATGACCGTGATCGCCATCGCGGCCTGGGGCACCACGCTGCTGGTGAGCGCCCTGGAGAGGAAGCTCTGCCCCTGGAAACGCAAGATCGCGGACTTTTAAACCACAATCGAGGGCCCAGCCGTGGACAGCGCCGCAAGGTCTGCCAAGACCAAGATCGAATTCAAGAATGTGTGCAAGACCTTCATCCAGAAGGGGCGCCAGGAAGTGCCCGTGCTCAGGGACGTGAATATCGAGGTCCTGGAGAACGAATTCCTGGTGATACTGGGACCGGGCCAGTGCGGTAAGAGCACGCTCCTGCGCATCCTGGCCGGGCTCGAGTTCCCCACGTCCGGCTCCGTGAGCATGGACGGCAGGGAAGTGACCGGGCCCGGCGCGGACCGGGGCCTGGTTTTCCAGGGCTACATGCTCTTCCCCTGGAAGACGGTGCTCGGCAATGTGGAGATGGGACCCAAGCTGAAGGGCCTGCCCAAGTGCGAGCAGCGCGACATCGCCAAGCACTACATCGACCTGGTGGGGCTCTCCGGCTTCGAGAACCATTACCCGCATCAGCTGTCGGGCGGCATGAAGCAGCGGGTGGGCATCGCCCGGGCCTACGCCAACAAGCCTGAAGTCATGCTCCTGGACGAGCCCTTCGGCCAGCTCGACGCCCAGACCCGCATCTTCATGGAGCAGGAGACGGAGCGCATCTGGCAGCACGAGAAACGCACCGTCCTGTTCGTGACCAACAACACCGACGAGGCCCTCTTTCTGGGCGACCGCATCGTGACCATGGAGGGCAAGCTGCCCGGCCGCGTGCAGCGGACCTACACCGTCGACCTGCCGAGGCCCAGGGACCTGACCGACCTGCGCTTTCTGGAGATGCGCCGGGAGATCATCGACGCTTCGGAACTCACCCTTTAGACCCGCAACAGCCCGGAGGTTCCACGTGATTCACGCCTTCAACACCGTGCGCAGGATCGTTCATGGTTTCGGCAGCATCAAGAACGTGGGGGATGAAGCCAGGCGCCTGGGCGCGGGCAAGGTGCTGGTGGTCACGGACCCCGGCGTCGCGGCCGCGGGCGTGCTGGACGTGCTGCTGGGGAGCCTGGAGGCCCCGGGGCTCACGACCCACTGCTTCAAGGAGGTCGAGCCCGACCCCAAGATCGAGGTGGTAGAACACTGCCTGGCCGCCGCCAGGGCGGCCGGACCGGACGTGATCATCGGCTTCGGCGGCGGCAGTTCCCTGGATATCGCCAAGGCCACCTCCCTGATGCTGACCAACGAGGGGCCCATCGACAAGTATTTCGGCATGGAGCTGGCACCCAATCCCGGAGTCCCGCTGATCCTCATCCCGACCACTGCCGGAACAGGCAGCGAGATGACCTCCATCGCCGTACTTTCAGACACGAAGAACGACGTGAAAAAGGGCATCGTCAGCGAACACATCTTCGCCAGGACCGTGCTGCTCGACCCCGAGCTGACCATCGGCCTGCCGCCCGCGCTCACGGCCACCACCGGTATGGACGCCCTGGTGCACGCCATCGAATCGTTCACGGGCGTGCGCGCCACGCTGGTGACCGACCTGCTCAACAGGGAATCAATCAGCCTCATCGCGAACAACCTGCGCAAGGCCTACGCCAACGGCGGCAACCGCGCCGCGCGGGAGAACATGCTCATGGCCAGCTGCCTTTCGGGCATGGCCTTCTCCAACACGCAGAACGGGCTCATCCACGCCATCGCCCTGGCCATCGGCGGCAGGTTCCATCTGCCGCACGGGCTGCTCACGGCCTTTATCTGCCCCTGGGTCATGGAGTTCAACCTGCTGGCGACCCCGGCGAAGTTCATCGAGATCGCCAGGTTGTTCGGGGAAAACGTCTCCGGCCTGCCGGAGGTCGAGGCCGCGCGCCTGAGCGTCAAGGCGGTCAAGGCGCTGCTGGACGACCTGCGGATTCCCTACACGCTCAAGAGCCACGGGGTGCCCTTCGAGGCCATACCCGATCTGGCGCGGGCCACCATGGGGGCCGCTCGGCTGATCGGGAACAACCCCAGGACGGTCACGGAACAGCACGTGGTGGAGATACTGCAGGCGAATTACGACAACTGAAACCTAAGCATCCCCGCTCGAGTGCCCCCAAAATCCATGGATTGCAACGGAGCAAACTAGACTTGCCCGGACTATCACTAGCCGGGCTTGTCTGTTATTATCGTGAGTTGCGAACTTGTTCGGACTGTCTTGGAAGGTGATGTGGTGCGAGAGAGGGGACTCGAACCCCTACGGTTGCCCGCCAGATCCTAAATCTGGTGCGTCTACCAATTCCGCCACTCTCGCATGATCGTGCAGGAGGCGCGGCGCCCGCCCTCAAGGCCTGGCAGGCGCGCAGTGGTGCAAATATACCGAAACGGTTTCGATGCCAACAGGTTGGAGGCGATAGCGCGCTCCGTCGTTCAGCCTCCGAAACAACCGGCCATGTGATTCGGAGGCGAGGCGCCCTTGCCCACGGGGAATCCCGTGGCGAGCGCCCTGTTGAGATACTTCTGCGCGGCCCGCACGGCCTCCTCAAGGGGCAGGCCCTTGCCCAGCCCGGCGGTGATGGCCGCCGAGAGCGTGCAGCCCGTGCCGTGGGTGTGGGGCGTATCCACATGCCGCACCGGCAGGGCCAGGGGCTCGCGCCCGGGCAGGCCGAGCCAGTCCGTCAGCTGCCCCCCGCTCTGCTCCATGTGGCCGCCCTTGATGAGCACCGCCCTCGGCCCCATGGAGAGCAGCTTCTCCATGGCCGCGAGCAGGGTGCGCTCGTCCTCGATGGGCAGGCCTGACAGCAGCTCGGCCTCGGGCCGGTTGGGGGTGAGCAGCTCGGCTTGGGGCAGCACATGGCGCACGATGGCCTCCACCGCGTCCTCGCGCAGCAGCCGGTGCCCGCTCTGGGAGACGCACACCGGGTCCACCACGAGGGGAAAATCGCGGCCTTCAAGGCCCTCGGCCACGGCCAGGGCGATCTCCGCGCTGAAGAGCATGCCGGTCTTGGCGGCGCGGAAGGGGATGTCCTCAAGGACGGTGCGCAGTTGCAAGGCCACGAAATCCGCATCGGGGGCGTGAATGCCCGCCACGCCCTGGGTGTTCTGGGCGGTGAGCGCGGTGATGACGCTGGCGCCGTAGCAGCCGTGGGCCATGAAGGTCTTGAGGTCGGCCTGGATGCCGGCCCCGCCGCCGCTGTCCGACCCGGCGATGGTGAGAACGCAGGCGGGGGCGCTCATGCCTGGGCGCTCTCCTCGGCCTCGTCCAGGCCTTCGCCGCTGTGCCGGATGGACTCGAGGGAGAGGCCGCTCCTGGCCAGCACGATCAGCCCGGTAACCGTGGTGGGGATGTACTGCATCATATGGATGAGGAAGCCGATGGCCAGGGCCAGCTCCTTGTCCACCCCGAACAGGCCGAGCCCGAAGATCACCGCGGCCTCGAACACGCCCACAGCGCCCGGGGAGGACGGCATGGCCATGCCCAGGGCGGAGAGTATGAACACGGCCAGGGTCTGGCCCATGGTCAGCTTGAGCCCCGCCACCCACAGCACGGTGAGGAACGTGGGGATGGCGTAGAGCAGCCAGACCAGGGCGGTGTAGAACATGAGCACTATCAGGTAGCGCAGCGTGACGCCGTGCACCAGCTGCAGCTTGACCTCGATGATGAACTCCCGCAGGCGCTCGATGGGGATGACGGCTATGATGCGTTCCGCCAGCGAGGGCCACTTGCGCACCACGAACAGGCAGGCCCAGATGGCGCTCACGCCGATGGCCAGGGGGAAAAAGGCCATCTTGAGCTTGAAATGGAAGGCCACCACCAGGCCCATGGCCAGGATGGCGTTGAGGTCGAAGAAGCGCTCCCAGAAGACCATGCTGATGGTGTGCCCCAGGGAGTAGCCGCACTGGCGGCGCAGGTAGAAGCATTTGGCCAACTCGCCCAGCTTGGCCGGGGCCACGTTGTTCACCGCCATGGACAGCAGGAAGGATTTGAGCCCCACCCAGTTGCCGCAGTTGTACCCGGAGAGGAAGTTCATGCGCAGCGCCATTGCCGCGTACCCCAGGAAGGAGAGCAGCGTGGTCACCACGATGGCGGTGGAGTCGAACTGGACGAAGGCCTGGCGGAGCTTGTCGAAATCCTGGACCTGGACGCTGGCGAGCATGCCGGGCAGGTCGCCCTGGGCGAAGGCGAGCCGGAAGGCCTCGGCGTTCACGTCGCACAGGGCGTAAAGCAGGCAGGCCGCCACGAAAACGAGGCGCAGGACGAAGCTGACGGTTTTCTTTACGATCATCTGCGGTGGCTGTACTGCGCGCTAGCGGTTGAAGGTTTCCTGCAGCCTGTAGCGCAGGTGCGTGAAGCGTTTGGTGGTGCCCACAGCGCCCAGGCCGATGCCCAGGGCCTTCTTCCCGCCCAGGATCACGGCCAGCTTCCTGGCTCGCGTGAGGGCCGTGTAGATGAGGTTGCGCTTGAGCATGACGAAGTGCTGCGTGACGATGGGCACGACCACCACGGGGTATTCGCTGCCCTGTGACTTGTGCACGCTCACGGCGTAAGCCAGGGCGAGCTCGTCCAGGTCGGCGCTTTCGTAGGGCACGGTGCGTCCGTCGAAATCGACGCTGAGCTCGGCGGCGTGGGGGTTCACTTCAACGATCCACCCAAGGTCGCCGTTGAAGACGTCCTTTTCATAGTTGTTCTTCGTCTGCAAGACTCTATCGCCCTGCCGGAACCGATTTTTTCCCCGGACCAGCTCTCTGCCGGAGGGGTTGAGCCGCGCCTGGAGCAGTTCGTTGAGCGCCTGGGTACCCACCTCGCCCTTGTGCATGGGCGAGAGCACCTGGATGTCGCGCCTGGGGTCGAAGCCGTAGGTGCGCGGGATGCGCTCGGCCACCAGATCCACGATTTTCTCCTGCACCTGCTGCGGATCGTCGCTCTCCACCCAGAAGAAGTCCGCCTCAGGGGGCTTCTTCACGGACTGCACAGGGAATTTGCCCTCGTTCACCCGGTGGGCGTTGACCACGATCATGGATTCCAGCGCCTGCCGGTAGATGTGCGTGAGGCGGGCCTGCTCGATGGAGCCGGAATCGAGCATGTCGCCAAGAACATTGCCGGGACCCACGGAGGGCAGCTGGTTTACGTCGCCCACCAGCACCAGGCGGCAGGTCAGCGGCAGGGCGCGCAGTAGGCTCAGAAGCAGCTGCACGTCCAGCATGCTGGCCTCGTCCACCAGCACCACGTCGGCCTTGAGCTTGTGCTCCTCGTTGTGGGCGAAGCCTCCCCCCGGGTTGGAGCCGAGCAGCCTGTGCAGGGTGGAGGCCGGGAACCCCGTGGCCTCGGTCATGCGCTTGGCGGCGCGGCCCGTGGGCGCGCACAGCCGCACCTTGTAGCCCAGCTTGTCCAGCGCGCGCACGATGGCCTTGGTGATGGTGGTCTTGCCCGTGCCCGGGCCGCCCGTAATGATGAAGGTCTTGTTGGTGCAGGCCTGGGTTACGGCCAGATGCTGCTCGCTGGAGAGCCTGATGCCGCACTCCGCCTCCACCGAGGGCATGATCTTGGCCACCTTGTCCGCGGGCATGGGCGCGGGATGGGAGGAGATGGCCCAGAGCCGCTCGGCTATCTCGCGCTCCCAGTTGTAGAAATGGGTCAGGTAGACGGCGTGGTCGATCTCCTGCTGGGGCAGGCTCTCGATGCGCACCTTCTTCTGCAGGTCCAGGTTCTCCAGGGCTTCGGCCAGCAGGTGCAGGCCCACGCCGCCGAGCATGGCGTCCACGCGCTCCAGCAGCTCGTCGCGCGGGTAGAACAGGTGCCCGGCGTCGCTCAGGGTGAACAGCCCGTAGATGATGGCCGCCTCCAGGCGCTGGGGGCAGTCCGGCGCGAAGCCCAGCTTGAGGGCCATGGCGTCGGCGGTCTTGAAGCCGATGCCGTGGATGTCGTAGGCCAGCCCGTAGGGGTGCTCCTTGAGCTTCTGCACCGCCCCGGAGCCGTAATGCTTGAAGATGCGCTGGGCGAAGGTGGTGGGCACGTCGTGGGTCTGCAGGAAGAGCATCAGGCCGCGCACCTCGCGCTGCTCGTTCCAGCTGGCCGTGATCTTCTCCAGCACCTTGGGGGTGATGCCCTTGACCACCAGGAGCTTCTCCGGGGCCTCGTCGAGCACGTCGAGCACCTTGTCCCCGAACTCGGCCAGCATCTTGCCCGCCAGCACCGGCCCCACGCCCTTGATCTGCTTGGATTCCAGGTAGCGTTTGATGCCGGTGAGGGAGGCGGGCATGCGCTGCTCGAAGTACTCCACCGCGAACTGGCGCCCATACTGCGAGTGGGTGGTCCACTGCCCGCGCAGGAAGAGCGTCTCCCCTGGGGAGACCAGGCCCAGGGTGCCCACGATGGTCACCACCCCGGGTTCGCCCTTGGCCTGCACCTTGGCCACCAGATAATTGGTGGTCTCGGAATAGAAGGTGACGGTGTGCACCTCGCAGGTCAGCTCGGCGGGCGGCTTTGGCCGCTCCACCAGGCTCCCCCTGCCCTCGCGCGCCATCAGCCCAGCTCCTGGCGGTGGACCATGGACTGGCGCAGGGTCTCCTTGTCCACGTATTTCACCTCGGCCCCCAGGGGGATGCCCTGGGCCAGGCGCGTCAGGCGCACGCCCGGATACTGGCGCTCCAGCAGGTTCTTGATGTAGCTGGCCGTGGCCTCGGCCTCCAGGGTGGTGCCCAGGGCCAGGATGACCTCGCGCACGTTGCCCTCGCCCAGGCGGGCCTGGAGGCGTTCGATCTCCAGGCTTCCCGGCTCCACGCCGTCCAACGGGGAGATGAGCCCGCCCAGGATCAGGTAGCGGCCCTTGTACAGGCCGGTCTCCTCGAGGGCGAGCAGCGAGTCCCACTCGCTGACCACGCACAGCGACTCCTGGGTGCGGCGCGGGTCGGCGCAGATGGGGCACGGGTCGGACTCGGCCAGCCCCGCGCAGCCCGAGCAGATGAACAGGCTGTCGCGCAGGTCGTGGATGGAGCGGCCCAGTCCCCGGGTGCGCTCCTCGGGCCACTTGAGCAGGGTCAACGCGGCCCTCAGGGCGGACTTGGGCCCAAGGCCCGGCAGCTTGGAGAGTTCGCCCACCAGGTCGGCGAGCGGCTTGGGCAGTCCGGCCATGCGCTAGAAAAGCCCCGGGATGTTCAGGCCGCCGGTGATCCCGGCCATCTCGGACTGCTGCAGCTCGCGGGCCTTCTTGAGCGCGTCGTTGACGGCGGCCAGCACCAGGTCCTGCAGCATCTCCACGTCGGCGGGGTCCACCACGGCCTTGTCGATGGTCACGGAGAGGATCTCCTGGGAGCCGGTGGCCTTCACGGTGACCATGCCGCCCCCGGCGGTGGCCTCGACCTGGCGGTTGGCCAGATCCTGCTGCATCTGCTGCATCTTGCGCTGCATCATCTGCGCCTGGCGCAGCATATCTCCCATGCCTTTCATATCTTCCTCCGGGAAATCAGGTTCACGATTTGTGTTGCACGTCGATGATGTAGGCCCCGAGCGTCTGCTGGGCCTCCTTGAAGAGCGGACTCTGCTCCACCTGGGCGCGCAGCTCCTGCGTGGGCTTGCGCTGGGCGGTGCGCTCCACGTCGAACTCCAGGCCCGTGTCCGGGCCGAAATAGTCGTGCACGAGGCCGCGCAAAACGTTCACGGACTCGGGCTTGCCGGTGATCTGGCCGTACATGAACTCGTTCTTGCACTTCAGGCGGAGCACGTCGCCCCTGTCCCCGGCGTCCAGGGAGCCTCCGGCCAGCTGCCCGAAGGCCACGCGCAGGGGCGGATGGTTCTTGAGCGCGTGCAGGGCGTATTCGTGGAAGGCCTTCCAGGTGCGCGGCCCGCGCGGGCGCTCCTCGGCCCGCTTGGCGGGGGCGATGTCCGGGGCCGTGGCTTGCGCGGCCCGGGGCGGAGGGTCCTGGCTGCCCGGACCGGGCGCGGGCGAAGGCCCCCCGGAAGACGCCTGGGAGGGGCCGGGCGCGGCACCGGCGGGGGCCTGGTTGCCCGGCTGCGGGGCCGGATACTGGGCCGGCTGTTGCGCCGGGTACGGGGCCTGTTGCGGCGCAGGACGCGGTGTCTGCGCCGAATTCGGGGCCTGATTCGGGGCCGAAGCCTGCGGCGGACGCCAACCCTGCTGCCCTGCGCCGTATTGGGGGGGCGCCCCGGGCGTCGCCGGGCGCGGACCGCCTCCGTAGCCGCCCCCCGGGCCGGTGGGGCGCGCGGGTTGGCAGGCCCCGGCGCTCATGGCCTCCAGGGAGAGCAGGCGCGGCACGTAGGCCAGGTTGAGCATCAGAAGCTCCAGGGCCAATGCGGGCTCAAGGCTGGTCATCACCCGGCGCTGGCCTTCAAGGGTCATCTGCCAGCAGGCGTGGATATGCCGGGCCTCGAAGTCCCTGGCCCAGCCGAGCCACTGGCGGCCTTCCTCCTCGGAGAGCTCCAGGGAGCCCAGGGCCTTCTCACCGGCCTGGTTGAGCAGGAACAGGTTGCGCCAGCTGGAGGCCAGCTCGCGCAGGAAGAAGCCGATGTCCAGGCCCCGGTCCAGCACGTTGCGCAGCAGTTCGCTCACGGCCAGGCAGTCCTGCTCCTTGAAGGCCTGCATGAGCGTGAGGAACACGTCCTGCCCGGCCAGGCCCAGGATGTCGCGCACGTCCTGCTCGCGCAGGCTCGCCCCGCCCATGGCCAGCACCTGGGCCAGAAGCGACATGGAGTCGCGCACGCTGCCCGCGCCGCGCCGGGCGATGAGGCTCACCGCCCCCTGCTCGTAGGGGATGTCCTCCCGGGCCAGCAGCCCGACGAGGTGGGCCTCCAGCTCGGGCTGCATCAGGCGCTTGAACACGTAGTGCTGGCAGCGGCTGATGATGGTGGGCAGGATCTTGTGCGGCTCGGTGGTGGCCAGGATGAAAGTCACGCGGCCAGGCGGCTCCTCAAGGGTCTTGAGCAGCGCGTTGAAGGCCGCCTTGGAGAGCATGTGCGCCTCGTCGATGATGAAGACCTTGTAGCGGCTCTGCAGCGGGGCATAGCCGATGTCCTCCTTGAGGCGGCGGGCTTCCTCGACGTTGCCGTGGGTGGCGGCGTCGATCTCGATGACGTCGGGGGAGACCCCGGCCGTGATCTGGCGGCACTGGGAGCACTCGTTGCACGGCTCGGCTGTGGGGGCCGTCACGCAGTTGAGGGCCTTGGCCAGCACGCGGGCCAGGGTGGTCTTGCCCACGCCGCGCGTGCCGGAAAAAAGGTAGGCGGGCGCGATCTTGTCCTCGGCGGAAGCCTTGGACAGGATGCGCTTGATCGCTTCCTGGCCGGCCACGTCGCTGAAGCGCTGCGGCCGGTACTTGGATGTGAGGCTCGGTGCTGACATGGTTCCGCCCGGAGGGCCGTCCGGCCCCCCGATGAACAATCGCTAGACGGTGTAAGCGTGCAGCCAGGAGGCGTACGCGGGGTTTTCGCCCTTGACCATGCGGAAGAACTCCTTCTGCAGGAGTTTGGTCACTTCCCCTGCCCTGCCATGGCCGATGGTGCGCCGGTCGATCTCGCGGATGGGGGTGATCTCCGCCGCGGTGCCCGAGAAGAAGGCCTCGTCCGCGGTGTAGAGCTCGTCGCGGGTGAAGCGCTCCTCGCGCAGGGGGATGCCCAGGTCGCGCGAGAGGGTGATGATGGCGTCGCGGGTGATGCCCGAGAGCACGGAGGTCAGCGGCGGGGTCTTGATGGCTCCGTCCTTGACCATGAAGATGTTCTCGCCCGAGCCTTCGGAGACGTAGCCGTCGGTATCCAGGAGCATGGCCTCGTCGTAGCCGTCGGCCAGGGCCTCGGACTTGGCCAGCACGGAGTTGACGTAGTTGCCGCAGACCTTGGCCTTGGTCATCATCACGTTGACGTGGTGCCTGGCGAAGGAGGACGTCTTGATGCGGATGCCCAGCTCCAGGGCGTCCTCGCCCAGGTACGCGCCCCAGGGCCACACGCAGATGGCGTTGTGGATGGGGTTCTTGCCGGGGCTGACGCCGAAGGACATGCCCGTGCCGATGAACGTGATGGGCCGGATGTAGCCCTCCTCCAGCTTGTTGGCCTTGAGCGTCTCGAGGATGGCCTCCACGATCCGCTCCTGGGTGAAGGGCATGGCGATCTCGACGATCTTGGCGGACTCGAAGAGCCTGCGCACATGCTCCTTGAGGCGGAACACGGCCGAGCCGCCGCCCGCCTGCCTGTAGGCCCGGATGCCCTCGAACACGCCCACGCCGTAATGAAGGGTATGGGTCATCACGTGTACGCGCGCCTCGTCCCAGGGGACGAGCGCGCCGTCGAACCAGATCAGATCGGTTTTGGACGACATGGAGACGGTCCTTCTTTAGATACGTTGCGTTCAAGGCGCGGGGGATACCCGGGCACGAAACGGGCAGGCTAGACAAAAGGCCCTGCCAGGTCAAGATGACCCGGGGAACGCACGCGCCCCTCCGTTCCGCTCCGTCCCGCGACGGGGGCGCAAGCGCACGACGGCCCTGGCCGCGAGGCCGCGCCCTCCATTCTGTGGTTTGCGGCCATTGCCAAGCGGCCTCCCCGTGCGTATTGGACATCAGCCCATGAGCACCACCCCCCCCATCGGCCCAGGCTCTCCCTGGCTGGCCCCCCTTGCAGGATACTCCGACCTCCCCTTCAGGATGCTCTGCCGCGACTACGGCGCGGCCTGCGCCGTCACGGAGATGGTCAGCGCAAAGGGCATGGTCTACCACAGCCCCGGCACCAAGGACCTGCTCGCCACCTGCCCTGAGGATTCGCCTCTGGTGGTGCAGCTCTTCGGCGCGGAGCCGGAGATGTTCGCCCGGGCCTTGGACATGCTCCTTGAGCGCGGCTTCAGGTATTTCGACCTCAACTGCGGCTGCTCCGTGCCCAAGGTGGTCAAGTCCGGCTCGGGCTCGGCCCTGCTGCGCACGCCGGAGCTGCTCTACGCCATCGTGAAGGTCATGGTGGCCAAGGCGGGCCCCGGCGCCGTGAGCGTGAAGCTGCGCACGGGCTGGGCCGCGGGTGACGAGGCAGTGTTCCCCATCGCCCGTGAGCTCGAGAACCTGGGCGCGGCCTGGCTCACGCTGCATCCCCGGCACGCCAGGCAGGGGTATTCCGGCACGGCGGACTGGTCCCAGGTGGCCAGGCTCAAGCGGGAGGCGGGCATCCCCGTGCTGGCCAGCGGCGACCTCTTCAGCGCCGCCGACGCCCGGAACTGCCTGGAGCGGACCGGGGCCGACGGCGTGATGTTCGCGCGCGGGGCCATGTACGACCCAGCCGTGTTCAGCCACTTCCTGAACGAGGCCGCCCACTCCCCCTCGGGGCCCGAGGTGGCCCGCATGATCGAGCGCCACGCCGCCTACATCCGCCGCTTCGGCAGGCCGGAGAAGGCCATCCTGCGCATGCGCTCCATCGTGCCCCGCTACATCCGCAACCTGCTGGGGGCGCGTTCGTTGCGCCAGGAAGTGGGCTCGTGTACGTCGTGGGAGCATCTTTCCGAGATCGTAGAGCGGGTGGCCCTGGCGCAGTGCGCGCCCTGCGAAGGCCACCACCAGGAGGAGCATGATGGAAGTCGTCAGGGCTAAATCTGCCGGATTCTGCATGGGCGTGGGCCTGGCCCTGCGCAAGCTCGACGAACTGCTTGCCGACCAGTCCCTCGCGGCTCCCATCTGCACCTTCGGCCCCCTCATCCACAACCCCCAGGTGCTCAAGGAATACGAAGAGCTGGGCGTGGCCTGCTCCGAGAACCCCGAGGAGATCGAGGCAGGGTCCATCGTGCTCATCCGCGCCCACGGCGTGCCCCGGCTGGTGTACGAGCGCCTGGCCGCAAGCGGCCTCAAGGTGGCCGACGCCACCTGCCCCAAGGTGATGAAGGCCCAGCGCCTGATCGCCAAGGAGGCCGCCAAGGGCGGCATCCTGCTGCTCTACGGCGAGGAGGACCACCCCGAGGTGCGCGGCCTCCTGAGCCACGCGGCCAACGGGGCCATTGTCTTCGGGAGCCTGGAGGAGTTGCCGGAGGACGCGCTCGACCCCCGGGAATCCTATTTCCTCGCGGCCCAGACCACCCAGGACGACGCCGGGTTCGAGCGCATCCGCGAACGGCTTCTCGACCTGCTCGGGCGCGAGATTCCGGTGCTGCGCACCATTTGCGACGCGACGCAGATGCGGCAGGAAGAAGTCATCGCCCTGGCCGGCTCGGTGGACATGATCGTGGTGGTGGGCGGCCGCAACAGCGGCAATACCCGCCGCCTGGCCAAGGTCGCCCAGGACCGGGGAGTGCCCTGCGTGCATGTTGAGACGGCCGACGAACTGCCGCTGGAAAAGATGCGCGGCCTCTCCCGCATTGGCTTGACAGCGGGAGCCTCAACCCCCAAAAAGATCATCGACGCGGTGGAAACCGCATTGCTGAAGTTGTAACACCGGAGGGACCTGATGGCCCAGACCAACATTCTGCTCGAATCCGGCACCAACGAGCTCGAAATCGTCGAGTTCTACCTCGACGAGAAGGTGCCGGTGGGCGATCCCTCCGGACTCTCCACGTACAAGGGGTACTACGGCGTCAACGTGGCCAAGGTGCTGGAGATCATCCGCCTGCCCAGAGTCACCGAACTGCCCGAAGTGGCCCACCCTTCCGTTCTGGGTGCGTTCAACCTGCGTAACCACATCATCCCGCTTGTTGACCTTTCCGTCTGGCTGGCCAAACAACGCGAGGACACTGAATCCCCCAAGGTCATCGTCACGGAGTTCAACAAGGTCACCACCGCCTTCCTGGTCACTGGCGTCACACGCATCCACCGGCTCAGCTGGGAAGCGGTGGAGCCGCCCAACAATTACGTCTCCACCCTGAGCGGCGACTCCATCACTGGAGTGGTCAAACTCGAGGACCGCATCGTCTTCCTGCTGGACCTCGAAAAGATCGTGGCCGACCTGAACCCCTCCCTTGGCCTCAAGCTGGACACCACCGTGGACTGGCGCGCCAGCAAGCGATACCGGGCCCTTATCGCGGACGACTCCGCCCTGGTGCGCGAGATGCTGCGCGACCTGATGGAAAAGGCCAACTTCGACGTGGAGGTGGTGAACACCGGGCTCCAGGCCTGGGAGCGCCTGCTGCAAATCAAGCAGCTGGCCGAGGAAAACAACACCGACGTGACGGACTACGTTCAGGTGGTTGTCTCCGACATCGAGATGCCCACAATGGACGGGCACAACCTCACCAAGCGCATCAAATCCGACAACGCCCTGGGCAAGCTGCCCGTGCTGCTGTTCTCCTCCCTCATCACGGACAAGCTGCGCCACAAGGGCGACGCCGTGGGTGCGGACGACCAGATATCCAAGCCCGAGGTGAGCCAGCTGGCCCTGCGCGCCAAGACCATCATCGAACAACGCCTCGGGGCTTGATCCGGGCCGCCGAACCTATTGTAAACAATGACGCCCGGAGGCTTTCGCCCCCGGGCGTTTCGTTTTCGTCCCCGAGTTGCTCCCGCTTGGGGTGTTTTCGTTTTCTGCTATACCTTTCCTTTCCTTCCATGGCCTTCCCCGGAGGGGGCTGGCGCTTCCTCACCGCCGGGAGTTCCTCCCGCCGGATGACGATGGCCTCATTGCCTTTCATAGCGACCTCCTCGAGCTCTGTCCGCATCTGCGATAGTCATCCCCGGCCAGCCTGTCCATAGGCTAATCTCTGCCCTTGTCGATCCAGCCGATCTAGGGCATCATTTCTGCACATTTGCGCCGCACCTTCGCCTCCTTCATCCTGTCTCCGAAATGCTGTCGTTACGTTCGTGAGTACACCGAACCTATTATTTCAGGGGCTGACCGCATGAAAAACACATCCCTTTTCGTTAAGCTGGGCGGCATCGCCGTCATCACCTCGCTGCTGACAGCCGCGGTGGGCATGAGCGGCTGGCTGGCGCTTGACGACGCAAACAAGTCCCTCGGGGGCTTCGCCGCCAACACGTTCCCCTCGGTGAACGCGCTCTTCGAGTGCAAGGACGGCGTCGTCTCCGCCAGGCGTATCGAGCAGAGCCTGCTGATCCCCGAGTTGTCCACCAAGGATGAAATCGCCAGCCGGACGGTCCTGTTCGAAGCCGAATGGAAGCGCGTCCACGAAGGCCTGAATGCCTACGACGCCCTGGAAAAGAATGAAGAGGAAAAACGTATCTGGACCGAGGCCAAGGCAGGCATGGCCGAGATGGAAAAAATCCAGCGCGAGGTCCTGGGCCTGGTCAAGGAAGGCAAACGCACCCTGGCCATGGGCAAGTCCGCCTCCAAGGGTCGCGAGGCATTCCGGCCCGTTGCCGCCAAGCTGGACACGCTCGTCAAGCACAACAGCGAGGAGGCTCGCGCCACCGTCGCCGCCTCCGTGGCGGAGGGCAAGTCCGCGCAACGCGTGCTGACCATTACGGCCATGTGCTGCGCCGCGCTCTCCATCCTGCTCTCGCTGCTCGCGGCCAGGGCCATATCCGGCGGACTCAAGCGCGTGGTGGGCTTCGCCGGAGCCGTGGCTGGCGGCCGCCTGGACGAACGCCTGGACATCGACCAGAGGGACGAAATCGGGCAGCTGGCCCAGAGCCTGCGCACCATGGTCGCCAGCCTGAAGGAGATGATCGCCCACGCCAACGAACAGTCCGAGCAGGCCCGCCTGCGCACCATCGAGGCCGAGCAGGCCACCAGGGAGGCCGACGCCGCCAGGGCCCAGGCCGAACAGGCCAAGGCGGAAGGCATGCTGCAGGCGGCCCGGCGCATCGAGGGCGTGGTGGCGGTGGTCACCTCGGCTTCCGGCAAGCTCTCGGAGCAGATCGAGCAGTCCTCCCGCGGCACCGAGGTGCAGTCTCAGCGCATCGGCGAGACCGCCGCCGCCGTTTCTCAGATGAATACGACCGTTCTGGACGTGGCCCGCAACGCGGGAAGCGCGGCGGAGATGTCGGGCAAGGCCCGCTCCCAGGCGGAAGACGGCGCGGACATCGTGGGCAAGGTGATCTCCGGCATCGGCGAGGTGCACAAGCAGGCCCTTTCCCTGAAAACCGAAATGACGGACCTGGGCAGGCAGGCCCAGGGCATCGGACAGATACTGGGCGTCATCTCCGACATAGCCGACCAGACCAATCTGCTGGCTCTCAACGCGGCCATCGAGGCGGCGAGAGCCGGGGAAGCCGGACGCGGCTTCGCCGTGGTCGCCGACGAGGTGCGCAAGCTGGCCGAAAAGACCATGACCGCCACCAAGGAAGTGGGCGACGCAATCCGCGCCATCCAGGCCAGCACGCGCCACAGCATCGAGAGCGTGGACAGCGCCGTGGACAGGATCGGCGAGGCGACGGAAATGGCCGGGCAGTCCGGCGAGGCCC
The DNA here is from genome assembly GCF_022808695.1 of Fundidesulfovibrio soli. NCBI lineage: Bacteria > Pseudomonadati > Thermodesulfobacteriota > Desulfovibrionia > Desulfovibrionales > Desulfovibrionaceae > Fundidesulfovibrio > Fundidesulfovibrio soli. Next base: position 125,343 of record NZ_JAKZKW010000006.1, on the reverse strand, counting down.
TCAAGCGCATCGTGGAGCTGGCGGAGATCACCAGCGACCAGGTGGCGTCCATCGCCACCGCCTCGGAGGAGCAGTCCGCCGCCAGCGAGGAGATCGCCCGCTCCATCGACGATGTCAGCCGCGTCTCCAACGATACGGCGGTGTCGATGCAGCAATCGGCCGCCGCGGTTCAGGAACTGGCCAACCAGGCCCAGGAGCTCAGGAACCTCGTGCGGGAATTGCAGAACGCCCCTGCGGGGGGCCAGGCGGCCCTGCCGGGCGCGCGCGCGGCGCTGGCGTTGAACTGAGCAGCCCCGGTAACGACCGGGGGAACCGGGGCGGCGGCGTGCAGACACCCCGACACGGAGTAACCCAATGCGGCGTGGTGACGTCCAGTCCTTTAGGGTACCCAGATAAGAGGCAGCACCACAGGCACACGGCCTCGTAGGCCAGGACCGAACGGAACTTTTTTCGACAGCCATGGATCAGCAAAATACAATGACCCCCACCGACAACGGCCTGCCTCCGGAATTCAAGTCTCTCGCCAAGCGGGCACCCGTGTCGATCATGCACATAAACAAGCAGGGAGTCGTCTCCTACGTCAACGACTGGCACCTCGCCCACTTCGCTCGCGGCATGCGCGAGAAGGACTACTTCATCGGCAAGCCCCTCTGCTCCCTGCCGGGCATCGACTCGGCCGGGGTCGCGGGCAGCCTCGCGCCCGTGCTGCAGGGCCAGGACATCCTGCTGGAGCGGGTGTACACCCCCGAATTCAGCGGGGGGCAATCCGGCTACCAGACCATCCGCGCCACTCCCCTGCTCAAGGATGGAAAATTGTGCGGCGCGGTGGTCATCCGGGAAGACGTGACGCGCTGGGTCGAGATGGAGCGCATCGCCATAAGCGAGCACAACCGCCTGAGGGACCTGCTCAACGCCACCACCGACTCGGCCGTGCTCATCGACGCCAATGGCCGGTTCGTGGCCCTCAACGACGAAGCCGCCAGGCGCCGTTCCATGACCGTTGAGGAGCTCCTCGGCAAGTGCATCTACAAATACCTGGACCCCGAGGTCTCGCTGTACAGGCGTGCCATGTGCGAAAAGGTGCTGGCCGGGTCCGGCCCGGTCCAATACGAGGAGAAGCACGGGGACCGGATCTTCTGGGTGAGCATCTACCCGGTTCCGGATTCGAGCGGCGCCGTCACGCTCCTGGCTTCATTCTCCCGCGAGATAACCGAACGCAAGCACATGGAGCGGGCGCTCATCAGGGCCCGGGAGAGGGCCGAGGCCTCTTTCGTCGCCAAGACGCAGTTCCTGGCCAACATCAGCCACGAACTGCGCACCCCTCTCAACGGCATCCTGGGCGCGGCGCAACTGGCCCAATCCGAGCCGCTCAACGAAGAGCAGGCCGAACTGTGGCAGATCGTCGGTGAATCCGGGGAGCGTCTGCTGCAGGCCATCAACTCCCTGCTGGACCTTGCAGACATCTCCTCCCACGCCCTGCAGGCTTCCATGAAGCCGTTCGACCTGCACCGCTGCGTGGCCTCGGTGGTGATGAACTTCGCGGTTCAGGCCCGGCTGAAGGGCCTTGAGCTCTCCGCCGAGATTCACCCGTCGGTGCCTGTGATCGTGGCCGGTGACGAGTTCCGGCTGCGCCAGATCCTGGTGAGCCTGCTCTCCAACGCCATCCAGTGCACCGATGAAGGGCACGTGCTCCTCTCGCTCACGCGCATCGAGACCATCGACCTTCACGGCGAAGGGCTCTTCGCCTGCGAAGGCGGGCTGCCGCTGCTCTTCACCGTGGAGGACACGGGGGTGGGCATCCCGGCGGACAGACTGCCCCACATTTTCGAGAGCTTCTCGCTGGCCGAGGACACCCTGACCAAGCGCTACAGCGGTTCGGGCGTGGGGCTGGCAATCTCCAAGGGGCTGGTGGAACTGCTGGGCGGCCGGATCTGGGCGGAAAGCACGCCTGGAATGGGCAGCACCTTCAGCTTCACCGTATCCTTCTGGCAGCCTGGGGAGGACGTTCAGGACGGGCAGTTGGACGGCCCGTGCGGCGACGCCCGGGTGCTCATCGTCGAGGACGAACACAACAATCGCGTCACCGCGGCCAGGATGCTCAGCAGCAGGGGCTACACGGTGCTGCAGGCCGAAAACGGCCAGCAGGCGCTGCAGATGCTGCGAACCAACCCGGTGGACGTGATCCTCATGGACATCCAGATGCCCGTCATGGACGGCATCACGACCACCCAACTCATCCGCAACGGCGAGCTTCACACCGTTGACCGCGCCATCCCCATCATCGCGCTGACGGCTTATGCCACACACAGGGACAGGCTGCGCTTCCTGCGCGAGGGTATGAATGATTTCGTCACCAAGCCCTTCAAGGTTGGAGACCTGACCTCGGCGATCGAGAAGGCCCTCGCCCGGCTGCCTTAGGCCCGGAAGTCATCCTTCGCGCGCCTGAACCGGCTCAGGGCCCATTTGGCCGCCACGGGAAACACCGCCAGCAGGGCCAGCGAACCGAGCACTCCGGGCGAGAGGATGTCGCCGATCTTGTCGACGCGGCCCAGTTCCGTCCCGGCGTTGACGAACACGATGGTCCCCGGGAGCATGCCCAGCTGCGAGACGACGTAGAACCTGCCCAGGGGCATCCGCGTCAGGCCCATGACCAGGTTGATCAGGAAGAAGGGAATCACGGGCACCAAGCGCAGCGAAGCCAGATACCAGGCCCCCTCGCTGGCCAGGCCCCGGTCCACCTTGTCCAGCACGGCCCCGAAGCGCCCGCGCACCCAGTCCCGCAGGAGGTACCGCGAGAGTGCGCAGGCCATCGTGGCCCCAAGGCTGGAGGCGAACGAGACGGACGCCAGCCCCGCCCAGAACCCGAAGACGGCGCTGCCCGCCAGGGTCAGCACGGCGCTGCCGGGGAGGTTGAGCGCAGCGGCCGCCACATACAGTGCGAAATACCCCGTGAGCATGGCCGCCGGGTGCGCGGCGTAAAGCCCCTGGAGCCCGTCGCGCGATGTCTTGAGCGTTTCAAGGTTGAAGTACCGCGGGCCGCCCAGCCAGAAGAACGCGCCCACGGCCAGCGCCGCGCCAAGGGCCGTCAGCCATTTTCCAGCGGATTTTCCCGCCATCTCCCCCTCCTCCCGGTATATTGCCAGCCAATCTGGCCGGTGCTACGTGTGGCGAATGGTTTACAACCCCGCGAAAGTCGGCTTGGCGCTCATCAATTCCGATCCTTCCCTCGTGGCCAAGGACAGGCGCACACTCGCGGGCATGGGCTACAACACCATACGCCTGTTCCCCTCCCTGGTCGAGGCCCGGCCCCACCTGGGCGACGACACCGTGGGGCTCATCCTCCTGGGAGACCGCACCGGGGCTCTCACCGGAATCGAGTGCCTGCGGGCCATCAAGCGCGACAAGACCCTCAAGCACAAGGCCGTGGTGATGCTCACGGCGGAGAGCCGCCGCGAACGCGTGCTGGAGGCCGTCTCGGCGGGGTGCGGCGGCTACGTCCTGCGTCCCTACACGCCGCAGACCTGCGCCAGGCACTTGCGCTCCGCCTGGGAGTCCTCCCACCCGGACGATGTCCGCGCCCTGAGGATGGCCCGGGCCGACGAGCTGGCCGCGTCTGGGGACCATGCCCAGGCGGCGGCCGCCTACTCCAGCGTGACCCAGTCCCACAACGAGGCGATGGAGCTGTTCAACATGGGCCTGGAGCACCTGCGCCTGCAGGAGTTCGGGCTGGCCATCCAGGCCTTCAACCAGGCCCTGGCCATCAACACCATGTTCGCGGAGGCCTACAAAGGCCTGGCGCACGCGCACAAAGGGCTGGGCGATCAGGAGAAGTACCTGGAGCACCTCAACCGCTGCGCGGACATCCTGGCCATCCAGGACAAGCTCCAGGAGCTCAAGGAGCTCTTTGTGGAAATCCTCGAGCAGGACCCGGGGGCCGTCAACCCGTACAACTCCCTGGGTGTGCGGCTGCGCCGCTCGGGGGACCTCTCCGGCGCGCTGCACGCCTACACCCAGGCCCTGATCCTCACCCCCAGCGACGAAAACCTGCACTACAACATCGCCAAGGCCTACGTGCACGCCTCCAGGCGGGAAAAAGCCAGGGAGCACCTGCGCAAGGCCCTGGTCATCCGGCCCGGCTTCACGGAGGCGGACCAGATGCTTGCCGAACTGGAACAGGATGGGGGCGACAGCCCCGGCGCTTGATCTTTGACCCTGGTTGCGGCTAAGTGCCCGGACGGCCTTCGCGGCGGGTCAATCCACGGGAATTCCTATGCAACCCGTAGGAATCCGGCGTCCGCCCCCTGCTCGGGGAGAAGGTTCGGGAAAGGAGCAGCGCCATATCCAGGTCACTCCGGGCAGACATTCTCCTGCTCATCACAGCCCTCGTCTGGGGCTTCGCCTTCGTGGCGCAGCGCGTGGGCATGGAGCATGTGGGCCCATTCGTATTCAACGGCGTGCGCTTCGCTCTGGGCGCCTGCGCCCTGCTGCCGCTGGCGATCCGCTCCACGGGCCGCATCGTCCCCAGGGAGTGTTCGCCCACGCCCGCCTGGCTGGGCTACCTCTGCGCGGGTACGGCCCTGACCGCCGGGGCCAGCCTGCAGCAGATCGGCATGCTGCACACCACAGCGGGCAACGCCGGGTTCATCACCTGCCTGTACGTGATCCTGGTGCCCCTCTTCGCCGCCCTGCTGGGAAACCGCACGCCGCTGGGCACGGTGCTCGGCGCCCTGTGCGCCGTGGCGGGCATGTATCTGCTGAGCATCAACGAGCAGTTCCACATCAACCCCGGCGACCTCCTGGAGCTCATCGGGGCCTTCTTCTGGGCCGGGCACGTGCTGGTGGCGGCCTGGTTCGCCCCGCGCATGAATCCCATTCACCTGGCCGTGGGCCAGTATGCGGTCTGCTCCGTTCTGAGCCTGATTTTCGCGGTCTGGACTGGGGAATCCTTCGCGTTGGAAGGGCTGATGGACGCGGCAGTGCCCATCCTTTACGGCGGTCTGCTCTCCGTGGGGCTGGCCTACACGCTGCAACTGGTGGCCCAGCGCGACGCCAACCCCTCCCACGCGGCAATCATCCTGAGCCTTGAGTCCGTGTTCGCGGCCCTGGGCGGCTGGCTGCTCATCGGGGAGACGCTCACCCCGCGCGGCTTGGTTGGTTGCGCATTGATGCTGGCCGGGATGCTGCTTTCCGAGCTGTGGCCCCGCAAGAACGGCCTGGCCCCGGAAGGCGGAAGCTGCACCTGAGGCTGTGAGGACCTTTCGCCCCGCATCTGGCGGCGGGTGCGCCAGCCGGAAACGAACGCTGCGCCTGAGGTTCTGTACCGCTACTCCGGGCTGACGGTGAAGAGCCGCGGCCCGGCGGAGGTGTCCTCCAGCCTGAGGCCCATGAGCCCCAACTGCTCCCGCAGGGTGTCGGCCAGCTCGAACTCCTTGGCGGCCCGGGCCATCTCCCGCTTCTGCACCATGCTCTGGGCCAGGCCCGGCCAAGCCTGCCTGGCCAGGGGCAGGCGGGATTCGTCCATCACTCCCAGAACCGCGTTCACGGCCTTGAGGCCCTCCAGGTAGATGGCGGCGTCCCCGGGGGTGGGGCCGCGCGAACCGGCGGCCGCGTTGGCCCGGCGGCAATAGGCGAAAAGCTGCGGCCAGAAGCGGTGCAGCCCGAGGTCGTCGTCCATGGCCTGCTCCAGCTCGGCGCGCAGGTTCTCAACGGCCTGGGCCGCGTCGGCCGAGGCCACGGAATCGTTCACGGCGCAGTGCGAGAGGTTCACGGCCGTGTCCTGGAGCTTGCGCCAGTTCCTGGCCCACATGGAAAGGGTCTTCTCGGACACGTCCAGCGGCCTGCGGTAATGCAGCGACAGCAGCCAAAGCCGCGCGGCCTGGAAGCCGCCCATGCTCCGGGCCACGTCGGCCAGGTCGCAGGTGTCCCCTGAGCCCTTGACCACGCCGCTGGTGAGCCAGGCCGCCGGGCGCACTCCGCCGGTCAGGTTCCAGATGGCGCGCAGGTTCTCAAGCATTGGGAAACACTGCCCCTCGCCCGCCAGCACCGCCGTGAGCTTGGGCAGCCGCTCCAGCGGGCAGGCCGCCATCTGCAAAAACCAGCTTGGGCGCACGGCCCCCCACTCGGTCTGCACCACCTGGCCGAGCTTGAGGTCCTGCAGGCTGACTCGCTTGAGCAGGGTGAAGTCCTGGGGGTGGTCCTTGAGGTAGGCCGCCAGGTCCACGGTCTTGCCCAGAGCCAGCCTGCCCAGGTTGGCGTGGGAGAGCGCCCCGTAGCCCTTGTCGCGCGCCACGTCGAAATAGACCGAGCGCAGCCGCTCGTAGCTGTAGCCCTTGCGCATGAGCGCCCTGGTCATGTCCAGCATGCGCTCAAGCGAGGCCGAGGCCATGGTGAAGGAGGCCTCCACGCGCAGCTGCCCCGCCAGCCTGTTGAGGCCGTCCAGGGCCTGGCGGGCGAAATCCTCCCGGGAGAGCCCGGCAGCGCGCGACGCGGCCAAGGCCCTGTCGTCCATGTCGGCCAGGCCCACCACCACGGAGGAGGCCGCGTCCCGCCCGCGCCCGTGGCGCGCCAGCACGTCCAAGAGCACGATGCGCCGCCAGCATTCGGCGTCGGCCGTGGCGTCCAGGCTGGGGCCGGGGGTGTAGAATCCGGCGGCCCCGGGGGGCAAGTGCACCTGCTTGCCGGTCTCCACGGTGCGCAGGCGCACGCCGCGCTGTTCCTGGGCGGCGTACAGCTCGGTGGAGAGGTAGCGTTCGCCGCCATCGGGCAGGATGGCCACCACCAGCCCGGAGACCAGCTCGCGGCAGAGGCTGGCCGCAGCGGCCATGGCCGCCCCGCCGCTCATTCCCGCCAGTATGCCCTCCTGGCGCGCCAGTTGCCTGGCCATTTCGAAGGCTTCCTCGTCCTCCACGCGCACAACCTCCAGCGCCCGCTTGTCGTAGATGCCCGGCGGGTAGGACTCCTGCATGTTCTTGAGCCCCTGTATCCTGTGCCCGGGCCTGGGCTCCACCGCCACCACTTTGACGGCCGGGTTCAATTCCTTGAGTTTCTTGGCGATGCCCATGGCCGTACCCGAAGTGCCCAGGGTGGCCACCACATGGGTGACCGCGCCCGCGGTCTGGTCCCAGATTTCCTGGCCGGTGCCCCGGTAATGGGCCTCTATGCTGGCGGGATTGTTGAACTGGTCCATGAGCACGTAGCGTTCGGGATATTCGCGGGCCAGGCGGTAGGCCTCCTCGATGGCCCCGTCCGTGCCCAGGTGACCCGGCGTGAGCAGCAGCTCGGCCCCGTAGGCGCGCATGATGCGCTTGCGCTCCTCCGAGGCGGAGGACGGCATGACCAGCGTGAGCTTGAGCCCCTTCACGGCGCAGACCATGGCCAGGCCGATGCCGGTGTTGCCCGAGGTGGCCTCGATGACGGTCTTGTCCGGGGTGAGCTCCCCGGAGGCCTGGGCCGCCTCGATCATGGCCAGGGCCACGCGGTCCTTGATGGAGCCGCCGGGGTTCTTGGCCTCCAGCTTGACCAGCAGGGTGACGTCCGGATTGGGGTTGAGGCGCCGGATGGTCACCAGCGGGGTGTCGCCCGCGAGAGTGAGGATGTCTGCGTGTGCCATGCCCCTGGATTTAGGGGAAACCCGTTGTACTGGCAAGGAACTTGCTTGATGTCCGGCACCATGAACATGCACCAATTCCTCACCGGCAACCTTGAGACTCTGGCGGAGCTCAAGGAACCCGTGGCCACCTGGCTGGCGCAGTCCGTCGCGGACATCGAGGGCGCGCTCTCCCGCGTTTTCGTCAACCACATGGGCCTGCTGGATTGGCGCATGGACGACGGCGGCGGCCTCATCGAACGCTGCCCGCCCCTTCCGGTGCTCTACCAGGAGTGGCGGCCCAAGAACACGCCGGAGAAGGACGCCACGGTGCTCCTGGGCTGCAACCTGGGCTACGGCCTGAACCACGTGCTCACCGGCACGCCCTCCACGCACCGGGTGCTGGTGGTGGAGCCCCGGCCCGACATGCTCCTGGCCTGCCTGGGCGAGACGGACTACCGCCCCTTCCTCAAGGCCGGGCGGCTGCGCTTCCTGGCGCCGGACCACGACATCATCGAGAAGGCCCTGCACCGCCTGGACCTGAACCTGCTCTACGGCAACATCCACCTGCGCAACGACATGCCCTCCCAGCAGATCGGCCCGGAGTACGCCCACTGGAGCGGCATCCTGCGCGGCAAGCTGGAGAACTTCTCGGTGGAGATGGCCACCCTGCGCCTGAAGCAGGAGGTCATGGTGGGCAACGAGCTGCGGAACTTCCACGACGCCATGAACAACGGCAGCCTGCTGCCCATGCAGGGCTGCGCCTCGGGGGTCACGGCGGTGATCCTGGGCGCGGGTCCGTCGCTGGCGCAGACCGGCCCGCAGCTGGTCGAGCGCCCCGGCCACGCCCTCTACGCCTCGGCCCTGCAGACCCTTCCCGCGCTGGAGCGCATCGGCCTCAAGCCGGACTTCTGCATGGCCATCGACTTCCGCCACGAGATGATGCGCCTCTACGACGGCATCAAGGACATCAACTGGCTGAACGACCTGCCCCTGATCTACTCCACCAAGCTCGACCCCGAGGTCGTGGCCCGTTACCCCGGCCCCAAGATCCCCCTGTGGACCATGGGCGGCATGGCCACCTACGTGTTCAGCGAGCACGAGCTGGTGCTTGACGCGGGCGGCAACGTGGGCGTCACCCTGGCGCGCTTCCTCACCTGGTGCGGCGTGAGCCGCATCCTGCTGGCCGGGCAGGACTTCGCCTGGCCCGCCGAGCGCAGCCACGCCCCCGGCCACCACGCCCACGGCAACGTGCAGAATTTCGACCCGGCCCGGGGCGACGTGAAGCTCATGAACCTCCACGGCGAGACCATCTTCTCCAACGTGGGCTACCTCTCGGCCAAGCGCGACCTGGAGAAGGACCTGCGCAAGGCCCAACTGCCGGTCTACAACATCTACGGCGGCGGCGCCGAGATCGAGGGCAGCCGCGTGGTTGACGTGGAGGAATGCCACCAGAAGGGCCTGCTGGCCTCCCAGCCGGGAGCGAAGGAGCGCTTCCTCACCTCGCTGCGGCGCGTGAACCAGCCCCGTGTGCGCCCCGTGTACCAGGCCCGCTACGGCACCTGGAACGACTCCTTGCGCCACGCCACCAAGCGCTTCGACAAGCTGCTCAAGAAGCCGGGCCGCAACCAGGTCGAGATAAAGCAGCTGCTGCTCAACGTGCTGCAGTTCCTCAAGCAGGATCCGCTCTACCTGCCCTATTTGTTCAACGAGGTCATGGACATGGCCTCCCTTGCCAACCTCAAGGAGCGCTATGGCCAAGCCGACATGCGGGACTACAAGGACATCCTCAAGCGGGCCCTGGGCAAGGTCAAACGCGTGGACGAGGTGTTCGGCCCCTCCAGCCTGGACCGTAGCGTGAAAGTGGCCTAACAGCCTGTTGAAAAATTCCCGCTGGCTGCGTTGACTCGAAAAAGTCAAACCCTCGCGTATGCCAAATACGCATCGGCCTTGACTTTTTCACGCGCCTTGCCAGCGGGCTTTTTGAACAGGCTGCAAGAATCGGCTTGTGCGACAGGCAGCTAGGCCGTCCCGCCCGCCCCGACGAAAAAATGACGCCGCCCGGAGGATGCTCCGGGCGGCGTTTTGCATTCAGGAAATCCGCTGGGGCGGGTAATCAATCATCCCCCCACAAATTCTCCCACTTGATGCGCCCCTCGTTCTTGCGGCGCTGCCTGAGCAGCACGTAGAGCGCCCCGGCCCCGCCGTGGCGCGGCTGGGCCGTGCTGAAGGCCAGCACCACGCGTTTGAGCGGGTCGCGGGTCAGCCAGCCCTTGAGCTCCTGCTTGAGCACGGGATTGCCGCCGGGGGAGTTGATGCCCCGGCCCGGAATCAGCAGCAGGCAGCGTTTGCCCTGGAAATACTTCTCCCGCATGAAGGTCAGCAGGCACTCGAAGGCCTGGTCTGAATTGAGGCCGTGCAGGTCGAGGTGGGCTTCGGGGCTCAGCTGCCCGGCCTTGAGCTGGCGGAAGATCTTCTGATCCATACCCTTGACGAAGCCCTGAACGTACTCGTCGGTGTATTCCAGCTCGAACTCCACTTTCCCGGCCACCAGGTCGTACAGCTTGGCCCTGGCCTCGGCCTCGGGGTCATGCGGCTGCACCTCTGCTGCGGGCCTGATCGCCGCCACCTGCCTGCCCGACTCCTGCCCGGACATGCGGGACACGCCGCTCATGGCCTGGCTGAAGAGGTCCTCCTCGTCCTGCGGGGCCTCAGGCGGCGAAGGCTTGGCCTTGGGCGGCGGCGGAGGCGCTGGCTTGGCCTTCTTGACCTTCACGCCCTTGAGCTGCTCGAAGGGATTGTTGAATGTGTCTTTTGCCATGAAGGCGTGCTAACGTCTCCGGGACCGGATGGCAATGCTCCCCTCCGGCCGCCGCGCCGAGTCGCGCCGCCGCATCCGCCAAGGCTGGCATTCAGACTGAAAATTCCGTAAACAAGGCCAATTGCGCGCTTGGCCCGAATATTCGGAATACGCCTTGACGGGTCACCTGACCAGATTATTATGTAAACTTGGCGGCGGCATCCCGCTCCATCTAACAGAGGGCACTCTCGTGGAATACAAAGACTACTACAAACTCCTCGGCGTGGACAAGAAGGCCACCCAGGATGAGATTTCCAAGGCTTTCAAGAAGCTGGCGCGCACCTGCCACCCGGACCTCAATCCGGGCGACTGCACGGCCGAGGCCAAATTCAAGGAGATCAACGAAGCCTACGAGGTGCTGCGCGACCCCGAGAAACGCAAGCTTTATGACACGTTAGGCCCCAACTGGCAGCACGGGCAGAACTTCCAGCCCCCGCCGGGCTACGAGAACTTCCGCTACAACTTCGGCGGCGCGGGCCAGGGCGGCCAGCAGTTCGACATGGGCGGCTTCTCGGACTTCTTCCAGACCATCTTCGGCGGGTCCGGTGGAATGGGCGGCTTCGGCGGGCGCGGCGGCTTCGGCGGCCAGGGCGGGTTCGGAGGCCAGGGCGGCTTCGGCGGCCAGACCTTCCAGCGCAGGCCCACCCGCGGCGGCGACGTGGAGGCCCTGCTGGAGCTCACCCTGGAGGAGGCCTACCACGGCGGCTCCAAGACCGTGACCATCCAGGAGGAGGCGCTCTCCCCCGACGGCAGGCCCTACATCCGGCCCAAGACGCTCTCAGTGAACATTCCGGCGGGCGTGCGCGACGGGGCCAAGATCCGCCTGGCGGGCCAGGGCGAACCCGGCGGGGCCGGCGGCTCCGCGGGCGACATGTACCTCAAGGTGAGCATCCGCCCGCATTCGCGCTTCAAGCTGGAGGACGTGAACGTGCTGGTGGACGTGCCCCTGGCCCCCTGGGAGGCGGCGCTCGGCGCCACCGTGCGCGTGCCCACCCTGGACGGCGACATCGACCTGAACATCCCCCCCGGCTCCAGCAGCGGGCGCAAGATGCGCATCCGGGGCAAGGGGCTGCAGGGCAAGGCGGGCCGGGGCGACCAGTTCGTGCGGGTGATGATCCACTCGCCCAAGACGCTCACGGACGCGGAGCGCGCCCTCTGGCACGACCTGGCCGAGGCGTCCTCCTTCAACCCGCGCGAGCACCATTGATCCCGCGGCGGCTGCAAGGCCGCCCGGAGCTAACGCCACGACAAAGCAGAGGCATCCATGGTCGATATCACGATACTCTACGGCTCGGACCTGCCCGCAAAATCGGACCGGATCGCCTGGGCGCAGTTCATCGAGATGACCGAAATGCACCCCGCCCTGGTGGGCGAGCTCATCGAGCTGGGCTGGCTGCGGCCGCAGATGACCTCGGGCAGCCAGTACCTGTTCCGCCACGCCGACGTCTACCGGGTGAAGAAGCTCTGGCGGCTCTGCAAGGACCTGGACATCTCCCCGGTGGGGGCCTCCATCATCGTCGATCTGGTGGAGCGCGTCGAATTTCTCGAGAAACGCGTCCGCGAGCTGGAGAAGCTGATCATCTAGCGCCACACGTTCACGACCGGAACAGAGAACGACTCCTCAAGGAGAACACATATGGACCTCAACAAGTTCACGCAGAAGTCCCAGGAAGCACTCGCCCAGGCCCAGGCCGTGGCCATCCGCCTCGGACATCAGCAGATAGACTCCGGCCACTTCATGCTCGCGCTCGTGCAGCAGGAGCAGGGCCTCGTGCCACGCCTGCTGGAGCGCGCCGGATACGACGTCCGCGCCTTCCAGCGTGCCGTGGAGGAGGAGCTGGCCAAGCTGCCCCGCGTCTCCGGCCCCGGGGCCCAGCCCGGGCAGCTCACCGTCACCCAGCGGGTCAACGAGATCCTGGTCAAGGCCATGGAGCTGGCCCAGTCCATGAAGGACGAGTACGTCTCGGTTGAGCACGTCTTCCTGACCATGCTCGACGAGCCGCCCTCCTCCCCCCTGGGCAGGGTGCTCAAGCAGTTCGGCCTCACCAAGGAGAAAATCCTGGCCGTGCTCACCGACGTGCGCGGCTCCCAGCGGGTGACTTCGGCCAACCCCGAGGATACCTACGAGGCCCTGGCCAAGTACGGGCGCGACCTGGTGGACGAGGCCCGCAAGGGCAAGCTCGATCCGGTGATCGGCCGCGACGAGGAAATCCGCCGCGCCATCCGCATCCTCTCCCGGCGCACCAAGAACAACCCGGTGCTCATCGGCGAGGCGGGCGTGGGCAAGACCGCCATCGTCGAGGGCCTGGCCCAGCGCATCGTCAACCGCGACGTGCCCGAGGGCCTCAAGGAGAAGACCCTCTTCGCCCTGGACATGGGCGCGCTCATCGCCGGCGCCAAGTACCGCGGCGAATTCGAGGAGCGGCTCAAGGCCGTGCTCAAGGAGGTGCAGTCCAGCGAGGGCCGCATCATCTTGTTCATCGACGAGCTGCACACCATCGTGGGCGCGGGCAAGGCCGAAGGCTCCATGGACGCGGGCAACATGCTCAAGCCCATGCTGGCCCGGGGCGAGCTGCACTGCATCGGCGCCACCACCCTGGACGAGTACCGCAAGTACATCGAAAAGGACCCGGCCCTGGAGCGCCGCTTCCAGCCCGTGCTGGTGGAGGAGCCCACCCTGGAGGACACCATCTCCATCCTGCGCGGCCTGCGCGAGCGCTTCGAGGTGCACCACGGCGTGCGCATCGCGGACGGGGCCCTGGTGGAGGCCGCCGTGCTCTCCAACCGCTACCTGCCGGACCGCCAGCTGCCCGACAAGGCCATCGACCTCATCGACGAGGCAGCGGCCATGATCCGCACGGAGATCGACTCCCTGCCAACGGAACTGGACACCATCAACCGCAAGATCATGCAGCTGGAGATCGAGCGCGAGGCCCTCAAGCGCGAGACCGACAAGGCCTCCAAGGAGCGGCTGGAGAAGCTGGAGGCCGAGCTGGCCGACCTCAAGGAGGACCAGGGCATCCTGCTGACCCAGTGGGACCGCGAAAAGCAGTCCATTGAGGGCCTGCGCAACATCAAGAGCGAAATCGAGCGCACCCGCACCGACATCGAGCAGGCCGAGCGCGACTACGACCTGAACAAGGCCGCCGAGCTGCGCTACGGGAAGCTGGCCCAACTGGAGGCCGAGCTGGCCAAGCGCGAGGAAAAGGCCGACCAGGACGCGGGCGGCCAGCGCCTGCTGCGCGAGGAGGTCAAGCCCGACGACATCGCCCAGGTGATCGCCCGCTGGACCGGCATCCCCGTGTCCAAGCTGCTGGAGACCGAGCGCGAGAAGCTGCTGCGCCTCCCCGAAGAGCTGCACCAGCGCGTGGTGGGCCAGGAAGACGCCGTGACCGCCGTGGCCGACGCCGTGCTGCGCGCCCGCGCGGGCCTCAACGACCCCAGGCGGCCCATCGGCTCCTTCATCTTCCTTGGCCCCACGGGCGTGGGCAAGACCGAGCTGTGCAAGACCCTGGCCCAGTCGCTCTTCGACTCGGAGGACAACATCGTCCGCCTGGACATGAGCGAATACATGGAGAAGCACACCGTCTCGCGCCTGATCGGCTCGCCCCCGGGCTACGTGGGCTACGACGAGGGCGGCCAGCTCACCGAGGCGGTGCGCCGCAAGCCCTACTCCGTGGTGCTCTTCGACGAGGTGGAGAAGGCGCACCAGGACGTGTTCAACGTCCTGCTGCAGATCCTTGACGACGGCCGCCTGACCGACAGCCACGGCAAGACGGTGGACTTCAAGAACACCATCATCATCATGACCTCAAACCTGGGCTCGACCTACCTGCTCGACGGCATCCGCCCCGACGGAACGTTCAAGCCCGGCACCGAGGACAGGGTGATGGAGACCCTGCGCGGCCACTTCAGGCCCGAGTTCCTGAACCGCGTGGACGAGATCGTGCTGTTCAAGCCCCTGCTCAAGGAGCAGATCGGGCGCATCGTGGAGCTGATGCTCACCGGGCTGCGCGCCAGGCTCGTGGAGCGCAAGATCGGCCTGGAGCTGAGCGACGAGGCCAAGGCCTTCATCGCGGACGCCGCCTACGACCCGGTCTACGGCGCGCGCCCCTTGCGCCGCTACCTCCAGACCCACGTGGAGACGCCCCTGGCCCGCAAGATCATCGCGGGCGAGGTGCTCGACGGGGAGCTGGTGACCATCGGCGTGGAGAGCGGCGAACTCGCCTTCCTCAAGCAGACGATCCAGTAACGTCCAGCAAGCGGGCCGCGCCGGAAATTCCGGCGCGCCCCGCACTGCTGCCAATACCACACCTTTATGGTCGTGATTGCAATAGCTTAATCGTATTCGAAATTTTACTTGAATTTTCCCCGCCAGGGCGTAGAAGCTCCGCACCCGTTTACAGTGTGGTAGGTCATAAGCAGTGGGTTTGCCGTATTTCCACCTCCGTCCGCGCCTCGCCAGGGCTCTGCAAGGCGAACTTCTTGCCGTGTTCGCGCCCCTGGGCTGGCTCGCGATCCAGACAGCCCGTGGCGGCTCCCCTTTTGACATCCTTTCCGGGCAGGCGGACCTCTTCGCGTACATGCTCCTGGGCTCCATGCTGACGTTCGGCACCTTCGGCTGGCTCCTGGGCAAGGAGCAGGAGCGTCTCGCCCAGCTGGCCACCATCGACGAGCTCACCGGCCTTGCAAACTCCCGCCACTTCCACCAGCGCATGAGCGAGTTCGCCAACCTCTCCCAGCGCCAGGGCCGGCCCATGAGCCTGCTCCTGGTCGACCTGGACCGCTTCAAGGGCATCAACGACACCTACGGGCACCAGGTGGGCGACCTGGCCCTCAAGACCGCCGCCGAAGTCATCCGCTCCGCCGTGCGCCGCTGCGACATCGCGGCCAGGATCGGCGGAGAGGAATTCGCCCTGCTGCTGCCGGACACCGGAACATCCGAAGCTTCCCAGGTAGCCAAACGCATCCTGCGCGCCTTCTCCCAGGCCACGGTCATGCTCGGGGACGGCCGCGAGGTGATGCTCTCGGCCTCCATCGGCGTCTCGGGCGGTGTGCCTTCCGGCCAGGAATCGACCGAGGACATCTTCGAGGACGCCGACAAGGCTCTTTACCGCGCTAAGGCCGAGGGCCGGGGCCGCATGGTCCTGGCCTGATCCCGCTGCCCTCATCCGAACTCCGCCTCCACGATCCGCCCGACCCGCTGTTTATCCCGCGGACGCCTTCGCCTCGTTTCCCTGAAGGGCCTCCGTGTGCGCGTGGCGCCGCACCACCGCCTCCACTTCCGCCTCGTGTTGCAGAAAATCCCTGCATAGCGACGGGTCGTACCAGCTCCCCGAGCAGCGCTCGATCTCGGCCAGAGCCTCGCCGAGCTGCAATGCCGGCCGGTAACTGCGGTATTCGAGCATGGCGGCCACGCTGTCCGCGATGGCCAGGATGCGCCCTCCCAGCGGGATTTCCCTTTTACGAAGCCCCCGAGGATAACCCCCGCCTTCGAACCGCTCATGGTGCGTGAGCACGATGTCGCGCACGCCGTTCCTGGCCCCGAAATTGGCGATGGGCGCCAGGATCTGGGCCCCGATGGCCGGATGCTGCCGCATGACGGCCCACTCCTGGTTGGTGAGCCTGCCCGGCTTGCCCAACACCGCGTCCGGGATGCCGATCTTGCCGATGTCGTGCAGGTGCCCGGCTATGTGGATGATGTCGGCCTGCTTGTCGGAGAGGCCGTGGGCCAGGGCCAGCAGCGTGGCCAGGTCGGCCGTGAGCGCCGAGTGCTCGAAGAGGCGTTTGTCCTTGGCGTCCACGGCGCGGCCAAGGCTTTCGGCCATCTGGTGGAGGGTGGCCGCCATCTGGCCGCATTTGTAGGCCCCGATGCAGCCTTCGAGCTTGCAGAGAAATTCCATTGCGTCTCGCTCCGAAGTGATTTCGGCTGCGTATAACGAAATTGATTGTCATTATCAACATAAAGTGAAGGATTTCATAAGGGACTGAAAAGATCCGAAGAACCTGCACCGGAGCCGTGGAGGAGCGGCCGTACGGCCCCTGGGCCGCATAAACTTTCAGGGCCTGTTCCTGCGCGGGTGCACGGTGCCCTCGCCGAACTGGGCGTCGTACACCGCCGTGTCCCCGGGGCGGGAATCGTAGCAGTCCGCCGTGGTCGCGGGCTTCCCAGCCTCCAGCAGCGCGCTCACGGTGACGAGCTCATAGCCCTTCTCCCGAAGCGCCGGGATGAGCGCCCGCAGTGCCTCGGCAGTGGCGTGGCCGAAGCCGTTGGCATGGCCCAGCACGATGGAGCCGGGGCGCACCTGGCGCAAGGCGTCGCGCACGATGGCCTCGGCCGTGCGCGATTTGGCGGCGTCCATCATGTTCACGTCCCACTGCACGGCGGCCAGCCCACGCGCCGCGAGCAGTTCCAGGGCCTGGGCGGAGCAGCGCCCATAGGGGAAGCGGAACACGGCGATGGACTCCCGTACGCCCTTGACCGCCTCCCCCACTCCCCTTTTACCGGCCAGCGCCGCGAGATCCTCGCGCAACAGCTCGTACTGGGCCTGGGTCCAGTCGATCTGGCGGGCCATCTCCTCCCTGCCGAGCACCCCGAAGTTGCCGTGGGTCCAGGCGTGGCTTCCCACCTCGAACAGCGGGTCGGCCATGAGCTGCATGGCGCGCTCCGGGTGGGAGCGCATCCACCTGCCGCCCGCGAAGAAGGTGGCCGGGGCCTTCAGCTCGCGCAGCACGGCCACCAGGGGGGCGTCGTACCCGGCGCGCTGGTCCGAGAGCTCGCAGAGGTCGAAGGTCAGGGCCACGAGCTTGCGCCCGCCCGTTTCGACGCGGCGGATGGAGCCGCGCTGATCGTTGGGCAGCGGCGAAGCCACATGCCGGGGCATCGCGCGCTGCGGGCCGGAGAGGTCCGGCGCGGCCAGCTTGCCGGGCAGCTTCTCCTGCGCTGAGCCCTCCAGCTCCGAAGCCTCGAAAACGGGACGCTGGGCGCACGCCGCCCAGGACCAGACCAGAACCGCCGCCAGCGCAGTGCACGCACCCGAAATCACCTTGTTCATGCCTCGCCTCCGCCCCGCGCTCTACGCCCCAGGCCCGGGGCTGGCAAGATGGCGCTCAGCCTGCTACACGGGCGCACCGCAACCGCAGGAGAATCCATGAAGCTGCCCCCGTTCATGCTGGAACGCTACTTCGCCGTGCACGAATTCTCTGTCGAGCATCTGCTGTGCGTCTCGGACTGCCAGACCCTCACCGCTGGCCAGCTGCTGGACCTGGAGCCCGGCGCGCGCCAGGCCTTCGAAGCCCTGCCCCTGGGCTACACCGAGGCCGCGGGCGGCCCGGCCCTGCGGGAGGAGATCGCCCGCACCTATCGCGGCATCGCCCCTTCGCAGGTGCTGGCGCATGTGGGGGCGCAGGAGGCCATCTTCAACTTCGCCACAGCCTGCCTCAACCCCGGGGACGAAGTGGTGGTGCACACCCCGTGCTACCAGTCCCTGCATCAGGTGGCGGCCACGGCCGGGTGCACGGTGCTGCCCTGGGAGGCCCGGCCGGAGAACGGCTGGCGGCCGGATATGGACGAGCTTGAACGGCTGGTGGGCCCAAGGACCGGGGCGGTGATCATCAACTCGCCCCACAACCCCACGGGCTTCGCCTTCAGCGCGGCCGAAATGGCGCGCATCGTGGAGATCGTCTCCGCCAGGGGCTGCCTGCTCTTCTCCGACGAGGTGTACGCGGGCCTGGAATACGACATGGCCAGCGCCCCGCGCCCGGCCTGCGAGCTGTACGAGCGGGCGGTCTCGCTGGGTGTGATGTCCAAGGCCTACGGGCTGGCGGGGCTGCGCGTGGGCTGGGTGGCCGCCCGGGACGAAAGCGTGCTCGCGGCCATGGCCGCCGCCAAGGACTACACCTCCATCTGCGGCAGCGCCCCCTCGGAGTTCCTGGCCGCCCTGGCCCTGCGCCACGGCCGGGAGATCGTCTCCGGCCTGCGCGCCCTGTGCCAGGAGAACCTGTCCCTGCTTGAAACCTTCATGCGCCGCCACGCCGGGCGCTTCACCTGGGTGCGCCCCCTTGCCGGGCCCATCTGCTTCCCGGCGCTGGCCTCGGGGCAGGACGCCGAACCCTTCTGCGCCCAGGTGCTGGACGGATGCGGCGCGCTGCTGCTTCCTGGCCGCCTCTACGGCGAGGCCTGGAGCGCCCATTTCCGCATGGGCTTCGGCCGGACCGGATTCGCGACCGGGCTGGCTGCGCTGGATGAATACCTCATGAAATCAACTTGTTGAAACCACGATAGTTTCCGAGAAAGTTGTTCATTCTGCTTGAATTCTTTCCAAATTCGGGCAATTGTTTCCGGTCGCGTGACGACCATGTGAAACTTTAACCGCTGAGGCAACCAAGCCCCCGAGCGGCTAACATCCAACCGTGGAGGAGAACATGCGCAGAATCGTCGTCCTGGCCGCCCTGCTGATCGCCCTTGCTTCCCAGTCCGCCTGGGCCAAAACCATCGTCTTCGCTTCCGACGCCACCTGGCCGCCCATGGAGTTCGTCGGCCCCGACAAGCAAATGACCGGCTTCGCCATCGACTACATGAAGGCCGCCGGCAAGGAAGCCGGGTTCACCCCCGAATTCAAGGCAGTCGCCTGGGACGGCATCTTCGCCGGCCTGGCCGCCAACAAGTACGACGCCATCTGCTCCTCCGTGTCCATCACCGACGAACGCAAGAACGCGATGGACTTCTCCACCCCCTACTTCAAGGTCCGCCAGGCCCTGGTGGTCCCCGTGGCCTCCAACGCCAAGACCCTGGCCGACATGAAAGGCAAGACCCTGGGCGCCCAGATCTCCACCACCGGCCACTTCGCCGTGAAGAAGGCCGAAGGCGTGAAGGACAAGTCCTACGACGAAGTGGGCCTGGCCATCGAAGACCTCTTCAACGGCCGCATCGACGGCGTCGTCTGCGACGACCCCGTTGCCGCCCAGTACGCCCTGCAGAACGACAAGTACAAGGGCAAGCTCAAGATCGCCGCCATCATCGAAACCGGTGAGGACGAGTTTTACGGCATCGCCGTCAAGAAGGGCGACAAGGAAACCCTGGCCCTCATCGACAAGGGCATCAAGGCCGTGAAGGACAAGGGCATCGAGAAGGAACTGATCAAGAAGTGGATCGGTCAGTAGACCTCTAAATTCAAATGGGGGACCGGGCGCTGGCCCGATCCCCCGTTTCAAATCGTACATGCAGACGCAACAAACCGTACCCGTCATCGAGCAGCACGACGGCCCCGCCATCCCGCGCAAGTCGGACAAGGGGCTCGTCTCAGCCTGGTGGCTTTCCCTGGTCGTGTCCGTGGGCACCCTGCTCTACCTCGTCCTGGTGGAGAAAGGGGCCTACCTGCGCCTCGTCAAATTCATACCCGACGGCGTCCTGGTCACTTTCCAGGTGACCATCTACTCCATCGTGCTGGCCCTGTTCCTGGGGCTGCTCACGGGCCTTGGGCGCGTGTCCCGCAACCGCTGGATCAACCTGGTCGCCTCCACCTACGTGGAGATCGTGCGCGGCATCCCCCTGCTGGTGCAGCTGTTCTACATCTATTACGCGCTGGGCCGCTTCGTGCGCGTGCCGGACATCCTGGCCGCCGTCATCGCCATGGCCGTGTGCTACGGCGCCTACCTGGGCGAAATTTTCCGCGCGGGCATCCTGGCCATCGACAAGGGCCAGACCGAGGCGGCGCGCTCCCTGGGCTTCAACCGCGCCCAGACCATGCGCTACGTCATCCTGCCCCAGGCCATGCGCATCATTCTGCCGCCGGTGGGCAACGAGTTCATCATGCTCCTGAAGGACACCTCGCTGGTGTCCATCCTGGCCGTGGCGGACCTGCTGCGCAGGGGCCGCGAGTTCGCGTCCGAAACCTTCCTGTATTTCGAAACCTACACCGTGGTGGCGCTGGTCTACCTGATCATCACCCTGCTGCTCTCCAAGTTGGTGTCCAGGCTCGAAGAGAGGCTCTCCTACTATGTCAAGCGCTGAGCCCATCATCACCATATCCGGAGTCGCCAAGTACTTCGGCAAGCTCAAGGCCCTCTCCGGCGTGAGCATGAACGTGCGCCCCGGCGAGAAGGTTGTCATCATCGGGCCGTCCGGCTCGGGCAAGTCCACCCTGCTGCGCACCATCAACCGCCTGGAGAACATCGACGCGGGCCGCATCGTCGTGGACGGGCAGGACCTCGACGACCCCAAGGTGGACATCAACAAGGTGCGCATGGAAGTGGGCATGGTCTTCCAGTCCTTCAACCTGTTCCCGCACTACACCGTGCTCGACAACCTCACCCTGGCCCCCATGAAGCTGCGCGGCATGAAACGGGACGAGGCCGAGGCCACCGCTTTCGCCCTGCTGGACAAGGTAGGCATCAAGGACAAGGCCACGGTGTTCCCCTCCATGCTCTCCGGCGGGCAGCAGCAGCGCGTGGCCATCGCCCGCGCCCTGGCCATGAACCCCAAGATCATGCTCTTCGACGAACCCACCTCCGCCCTGGACCCCGAGATGATCGGCGAGGTGCTCTCCGTCATGCTGGACCTGGCCCGCGAAGGCATGACCATGGTCGTGGTCACCCACGAGATGGGCTTCGCCCGACAGGCCTCGGACCGCATCGTCTTCATGGACCACGGCAGCATCATCGATGAGGGCGCGCCCGCCGAGTTTTTCGAGAGCGCCCAGCACCCCAGGGCCCAGAAGTTCCTGGAACAAATCCTCTGATGTGACGCGCGCAGTCACAGACGAGCGCCCGGTCAGGTTGTCTGGCCGGGCGCTTTTTTTGTGCTCCGGGATCGGGCGGAGGAAGGCCTCCGGGGGCCTTGGGGCCTGACTGCCCCACCTTCATCGGCGTGGAGGAGGAGGCAGGCTCTCAATCGGATGTCTCTCATGACGCCCACTTTTGCCGCTTCATTCCCCGGGGGAATTTCGTGGGAAGGATGTCGCGGTGTCATACGGAATATCGCCTGAATTGCTTGCGTGACAATCGGCAAGAGGCTTATGAAGCCAGAGTTGAGCCACCACACCGGATGCTCTCATGTGAAGGTTTCGCCACCCCGTTTTTGCTGATCGCGGCCAGTGCGTTACGTGTTAGGAGCACATCCCGACGAACGAACCATTTTGGAGGGCATCAATGCGCCGTACCTTCTGTGTTGTCATCCAGCTGCTCGGTTGCATCCTCGTTTGCGCAGGGCTCGCCGCAGCGCAGATGGAATCTCACGCCCAGTCTGGGGCCGGCGGCCACGGGGACATGCACGGGCATGCGGGCACCCCTGCCCCCGAGGACATGGCCATGGCTGCCGACATCACGGCGCATCCAGCATGCCCTCTGTGCAATATGAATAGGGCCATGTTCGCCTATGCGCGAATGGTGCTCGAATACGACGACGGCACGTCCTACGGCACCTGTTCCATACACTGCGCGGTGCTTGAGATGGCCGTGAGCCTGGACAAGGCTCCCGCCAGAATCCTGGTTGCGGATTACGACACGAAGAACCTCATAGACGCCGAATCGGCCGTTTGGGTGCTCGGAGGCGAGAGGATGGGCGTGATGAGCAAGCAGGCCAAGTGGGCTTTTGAAGATAAATCGGCGGCTGAGGCTTTCATCAAGAAGCGCGGGGGCAAGCTTGCCGATTTCGACACGGTGATCCAGGCCGCCTTCAAGGACATGGCCGCCGACACCCTTATGATACGCAGCCGCCGCAAGATGATGCACGGCAAATAGCTGGATATATCCGGCTGCCGGGGCCACGGCCGCCAGGCAGCGGCGCCCGCGGCTCAATTCGCCAGCCCCCCCGGAGGCACCCGTCAGGCAGGCCGGCTCCGGGGCATGCCCGACACAACGCTCACGCCACAGGCGTTGCGGGGTCGGCGACACCCCGTGGCGGCCGCGCAGCTCAACGCCAAGCCGCGTCGCGGGCCTGCGAGGGCGATCAAAAAGGCCGCCGGGCTTTCCCGGCGGCCTTGTCGCGTCGGTGGCGTTCCCCCGCGCCCTACCCCTCGATGGTCGGGCAGGTCTTGAGCGCCTCGTCGATCTCGGCCTGGGAGTGCTCGAAGTCGGTCAGGTTGCCCTGCAGGTAGGCGTCGTACGAGGCCAGGTCCAGTAGGCCGTGCCCGGAATACAGGAACACCACGTTCTGCCCCGCCTCGGCCTGCTTGGCCACGTCGATGGCGGCCTTGATGGCGTGGGAGGTCTCGGGCGCGGGCAGGAAGCCCTCGGTGGACTGGAAGAGCAGCGCGGCCTCGAAGCAGTCGTTCTGGTAGTAGGCGCGGGCGTCGATGAGCCCCTCGGCCATCAGGTTGCACACGAGGGGCGCGTCGCCGTGGTAGCGCAGCCCTCCCGCGTGGATGGGCGCGGGCATGTAGGCGTGCCCCAGGGTGTGCATCTTGAGCAGCGGGGTCAGGCGGGCCACGTCGCCGTAGTCGTAGCGGTACTGGCCGCGCGTCAGCGTCGGGCAGGCCTTGGGCTCGGCGGCCACGAAGGTGATCTTCTCCCCGGCCAGCTTCTCCGGCAGGAAGGGCAGCACCAGCCCGCCGAAGTTGCTGCCGCCGCCCACGCAGCCCACCAGGTAGTCGGGCTTGTCCCCGGCCATGGCCAGCTGGCTCTTGACCTCCTGGCCCACGATGGTCTGGTGCAGCACCACGTGGTTGAGCACGCTGCCCAGGGCGTACTTGGTGTCTTCATGGGTGGCGGCGTCCTCCACGGCCTCGGAGATGGCCAGGCCCAGGCTGCCCTGGCAGTCCGGGTCGGAGGCCAGCACGGAGCGGCCCACCTGGGTCATCTCGGAGGGCGAAGCGAAGATCTGCGCCCCGTAGGACTGGATCAGGATGCGGCGGTACGGCTTCTGGTTGTAGCTCACCTTGACCATGTAGACCGTGCAATCCATGCCAAACATCTTGCAGGCGAAGGAGAGCGCCGTGCCCCACTGGCCCGCGCCCGTCTCGGTGGCCAGGCGCTTAACGCCTTCGAGCTTGTTGTAGTAGGCCTGGGGGATGGCCGTGTTGGGCTTGTGCGACCCCGCCGGGGAGCGGGACTCGTCCTTGTAGTAGATCTTGCACTTCACGCCCAAGGCCTTCTCCAGCCTGCGGGCGCGCACCAGCGGCGTGGGCCGGTACAGCCGGTAGATGTCCAGCACCGGCTCGGGGATCTCGATCATGCGCTCGGGGCTCATTTCCTGCTGGATGATGCCCATGGGGAAGATGGGGGCGAGCTGCTCCGGGCTCACCGGCTTGCCCGTGCCCGGGTCCAGCGGGGGCGCCAGGGGTGTGGGCAGGTCCGGCAGGGCGTTGTACCAATGTCTGGGCATCTCGGATTCCGGCAGCATGATCTTCGTGTCCATCCGCATCCTCTTTTCGTCGGGGTTGGTGAAAAGGCCTTGTCCGGCAATGAATTCGCTACCCACGGGCTCGCCACCATGTCAAGGACGGCCGCCCCGCGAAAAGGCCATCGTCAAACCGAGCCGTGATTGGTATCATGCGGAAAATCAACTTCCTGCGAGGACCGACATGACCCCCGCGCGCCTGGGCCCCTCCCTCGTCCGCTCCTTCCTGGACAACCGCTGCCTGATGATGGCCTCGGCGCTGTGCTACGCCACGGTGCTCTCCCTGGTGCCGCTCCTGGCCGTGGCCTTCTCCCTGGCCAAAGGCTTCGGCGTCTACGACGCCCCCTACCTGCGGGAGGCGCTCCTGCGTCTCACCGCCGAGAAGGCCGACATCGTGGACGCGGTGCTGGGATACATCCAGAACACCAACGTGCGCGCCCTGGGCTTCATCGGCGTGGCCATGCTCTTCATCACCTCGGCGGGGCTGATCTCCACCATCGAGGAGGCCTGCAACGTCATCTGGCGCGCCCCCGGCAACCGGGGGGTCTGGAGCCGCCTCACCAACTATCTCACCGTCATCCTGGTCTGCCCGCTGTTCATCCTGGCGGCCTTCAGCGTCACGGCGACCTTCCAGAACGCGCAGGTGGTGCAGTGGCTGGGCGAGATCGATCTGGTCAACCAGGCCTTCGCTCTGGGGCTCAAGGCCGTGCCCATGCTGATGGTCTGCGTGTCGCTCTTCGTGCTCTATAAGTTCCTCCCCAACGTGGAGGTGCGCGCCGTTCCCGCCGCAGCCGGGGCTCTGGCCGCAGGGATCGGCTGGCAACTGGCCCAGGCGGCCTACATCCGCTACCAGATCGGGGTCACGGGCTACAACGCCATCTACGGCAGCTTCGCCCAGATACCGCTGCTGCTGGTCTGGCTCTACATCAGCTGGCTCATCGTGCTGGCCGGTGCCGAGTTGGCGCACGCCATCCAGAGCGCCCCCACCGAGGCCGCTCGCAAGGCCAGCGCGGCCTATTCCCTGGCGGACAGGCGCGGCGTCGCCCTGCTGGCGGCGCTGATGCTCACCGAGAAGGCCGAGACCGCGGGCGGCCCCCTGCTGTCCGAGGACGCCGCCCAGGCCGGGGGCCTGCCGCCCCTGGTGGTTGAGGAGGAGCTGGAGCGCCTGACGCGCATCGGCATCGCCGCCCGGGTCGAGGGAGGTGGCTACGCGCTGCTGGCAGCACCGGACAGGATCACCGTGGGTGAGCTGCTCTCAGGGTGGGAGAACCTGCGCGGCGACGGCACCGTGCCCGACCTGGACGGACGCTACCCCGTGCTGGCCCGGCTCCGCCGCGGCATGGAGACCGCCTGCCGCGGGGTGGACGGCCGGACACTGCGGGAGCTGTACGAGACGCTGCCGCCGCAGGAGCAGGACTCTGGTGGCGATGGCGGCAGCGGGCAGGCGACGCCGGCAGCGCCGGGCTGGCGGAGATTTTTTTAGGAGGAGCGCCTCCGGCGGCCAAAGGGAGTTCCTCCCTTTGGAATCCCATACGGCTTCGCGTTCTTGTCGGTGAAGGCACCGACCGCCGGTTTGTTCAGCCAATCAACAACAATATAAAGGATTCCAAAGGAACGAAGTCCCTTTGGCGGGAGAGTGCAGAGAGGACGGCGCCCTCTCTGCCCGCCGGAGGCTTTCCCCCAAAATTCCCCCAAATCAGAACACGATCACCTGCTTGCCGATCATGGTCGCGCTCTCCTGCCGCACATGCGCGGCCTGCACGTTGGCGGCGGTGAGCCCGTCCAGCGTCTCACGCAGGGTGCTGCGCAGCACGCCCGCATCCACGAGCCCGGCGACTTCCTCCAGAATCTCGCCCTGCCTGCCCATGTCCGGCGTCTCGAACAGCGGGCGGGCGAACATGAACTCCCAGTGGATGGACGCGCACTTGCGCTTGAAGACCGTGATGTCCAACGG
The DNA here is from genome assembly GCF_022808695.1 of Fundidesulfovibrio soli. NCBI lineage: Bacteria > Pseudomonadati > Thermodesulfobacteriota > Desulfovibrionia > Desulfovibrionales > Desulfovibrionaceae > Fundidesulfovibrio > Fundidesulfovibrio soli. The sequence goes on along the minus strand of NZ_JAKZKW010000006.1, from coordinate 99,608 downwards.
CCCGCTGGGGTCGTCGATGAGCGCCACGGGCCCCTGGGGCCGGATGATTTCGGCCATCTGGTTCCAGTGCTTCTCCATGTGCGTGGTGCAGAAGATGGCGTTGACCTCCGGAAATCCCTGGGCGCGCACTGCCTCGGCCAGGGGCTGGCGGTGATCCACCACCACGTCCGCGCCGAGCTCCTTGCACCAGTCCACGGTGTCCGGGCGGGAGGCCGTGGCCACGACGGTCATTCCGGCCCAGCGCGCCAACTGGATGGCCATGGAGCCCACGCCGCCCGCTCCGCCCACGATGAGCACGCTGCGCCCCGCGTTGGCTCCCTGCGCGGGGACGAAGCCTAAGCGGTCGAACAGGGCCTCGAAGGCGGTGATGGTGGTCAGGGGCATGGCCGCCGCCTGGGCGACGGACGCGCTCCTGGGCGCGCGGCCCACGATGCGTTCGTCCACCAGGTGGTATTCGGCGTTGGTGCCGGGCCTGTTCACGGCACCGGCGTAGTAGACCCTGTCGCCCTTGGCGAAGGCGCGCACGTCCGGGCCCACGGCCTCCACCACGCCGCAGGCGTCCCAGCCGAGCACCACGTCGGTGCCCACGGGGGTGCGCACGCGGATTTTGGTATCCACGGGGTTGACGGAGACGGCCTCAACCTTCACCAGCAGATCACGCCCGGCGGCCCGGGGCGCTTCCAATTCGGCCTCGCGGAAGGCGTTGGGGTCGGCGGCCTTGCTGCCGCCTGCGGCCAGGATAGCTTTCATGGCGGTGTCCTCCTTCTTTGTGCTTGTGGTATCGAATTTTCAATCAGTGTCCATCCCCTGGGCCGTGAATACCCGCCCCAGATTGATTATGGAAATTAATTCGAGTTGATTTATTGATTAGCATTACTTATTTCTGTGTCATGAGAATGCCAGACTTGGAAATCGATCTGCTGCGCGGCTTCGCAACGGTGGCTGAGTCGGGCAGCTTCACCGCCGCAGCGGTGGCATTGAACCTGACGCAGTCTGCAGTGAGCCAGCAGATCAAGCGGCTGGAAGGCTTGGTGGGCAAGGAACTTCTGGAGCGAAGCAGGCGGCGTGCGACTCTCACCCCGGAAGGGGAGACGCTCTACGGCTACGCCAGACGGGTACTCGCCTTGAACGATGAGGCCGTGCGCCGCCTGGCGGCCCCGCCGATGAGCGGTGTGCTTCGCCTGGGCGTTTCGGAGGATTTTCTGCCGCTGCGGCTCCCAGCGCTGCTGGCCGGGTTCGCCAAGGCCTACCCGGGTATCCAACTCGAGCTAACCACGGGCCTGAGCACGGCCCTGGTAGGCGCCCTGGCGTCGGGATTGTTGGATTTCGCCATCGCCAAGCGCGATGCGCATCCCCATACAGGGCGGGTCATCTGGCGGGAGAAGCTGGTCTGGGCGGCTGGCGCCGCCCTCCCGACGGAGCCGTTGCCGCTGGTGCTGCTGCCTCCCCCCTGTTCCTACAGGCGGCTCATGCTGGACACCCTGGCCGCTGCGGGCAGGCCCTGGCGCGTGGCCTGCACCGCCCACAGCCTCATGGGCATGCAGGCCGCCGTGGCCGGAGGGCTGGGCGTTTCGGTGCTCGGCCGCTCCTTCATGCAGTCCGGCCTGCGCGACATAGGGGGGGAATGCGGCCTCCCGGATCTTCCGGATACCGAGATCGCCCTGTTCGGGGAAAACGGCGCGCGCGCCGAACTGGTGGAGTGCGCCTTGTCCTTCCTGTTGGAGGGCCTTCCGGCCGGAGCTAATCCAAAGTCTGGCGGTAGCGCTTCACGGCCACGGTCATGAGTACCACCAGGAAGGCCAGGATGGGCCAAAGCTCCGGTAGCAGGTCCGCAAACCCGATGCCCTTGAGCACGATGCCGCGCACCACGCGCAAATAGTGCGTGAGCGGCAGCACCGAGCCCACCCACTGGGCCCACTCCGGCATGCCCCGAAAGGGGAACATGAAGCCCGAGAGCAATATGGAGGGCAGGAAGAAGAAGAACGCCATCTGCATGGCCTGCAACTGGTTGCTGGCAATGGTGGAGAAAGTGATCCCCACGGCCAGGTTGGCGGCGATGAACAGGATGGACACGGCCAACAGCAGCGGCAGGCTGCCCAGGATGGGCACCCCGAACACCACCTTGGCCGCCAGTATGATGAGCATCATCTGGATGTAGCCCACCACGATGTAGGGCACGATCTTGCCCGTCATGACCTCGAAAGGCCGCACCGGGGTGCAGAGCAGGTTCTCCATGGTGCCCCGCTCACGCTCGCGGGTGATGGCCAGGGCCGTGATGATGACCATGGTCATGGTCAGCACCACGCCCATGAGCCCGGGCACGATGTTGTAGCGCGTCTGGATTTCGGGGTTGTAGAGGCGGTGCACCACAAGGTCCACGGGGCCGGGCTGGGCGCGCAGGGGCAGCAGCGGGCCGATGAGGTCGCGGTTCAGGCTCTGGCTGAAGATGGTGTCCAGCGCGCCCAGGGCGAAGCCCGTGGCCGCCGGGTCCGCGGCGTCGGCCTCCACCAGGGCCTGGGGCCTGTCCCCCCGGGCCAGCAGGCGGCCGAAGTCGTGCGGGAAGGTCAGCACGAACTGCACGTCGCCCAGGTCAAGCAGACGCTTGGCCTCGGCCTCGCTACGAATGACCTTGGTCACCCGGAAATAGACGCTGTTCTGCATGGCCGCCACCAGGGTGCGCGAGAACTCGGAATCGTCATTGGAGAGCACGGCCAGGGGCAGGTTCTGCGGATTGGAGTTGATGGCGAAGCCGAACAGCACCAGCTGCATCAGCGGGATGCCGATCATCATGGCGAAGGTCAGGCGGTCGCGGCGCATCTGCACGAACTCCTTGACGACCATGGCCCAGAACCGGCGCGGGGAGAACATAAGGCTCACTCCCTGCCCCCTTTAGCCGCTCCGCCCGCCTGCGGGCTCGGGCTTCTGCCCATGAGGCTGATGAAAACCTCCTCAAGGCTGGTGGGCACCTCGTTGAACGTCTGCGCTCCCCTGGCCAGGAACGGGGCCAGGGCCTCCCGGAGTTTCTGGGCGTCCGCCCCGGAGACGTGCAGCGTATTGCCGAAGTGGGCCACCTGCTCGACGCCGGGCTGGCCCTTCAGTTCGGCGGCCAGCTCGTAAAGATCCCCGCCGGAGACCTCCCAGGTGTGCAGGCCGCAGCCCGCGATCACGTCCTCCACGGTCCCCTTGGTCAGCAGGTTGCCGTAGGAGATGTAGGCCAGGCGGTGGCAGCGCTCGGCCTCGTCCATGTAGTGGGTGGAGATGAGCGCCGTGAGCCCCTGCCCCGCCAGTTCGTGCACCTGGTCCCAGAAGTCGCGGCGGGCCTTGGGGTCCACGCCCGCGGTGGGTTCGTCCAGAAGCAGCAGTTCGGGGCCGTGGATCAGGCTGGCGGCCAGGGCCAGGCGCTGCTTCCAGCCTCCTGAGAGGTTCTGGGCCAGCTGCTCGGCGTAGGGGCCAAGGCGCATGCGCTCGATCATGGCTTCCACAGTACCCCGGCGGTCGTCCACGCCGTAGACGCGGGCCATGAAGTCCAGGTTCTCGCGCACGGAGAGGTCGCCGTAGAGGCTGAAGCGTTGGGCCATGTAGCCCACACGGGTCTTGATGCGGGCCGCGTCCTTCATCACGTCCATGCCCAGGCAGGAGCCCGAGCCGGAGTCGGGCTTGAGCAGCCCGCAGAGCATGCGGATGAAGGTGGTCTTGCCGGAGCCGTTGGGGCCCAGGAAGCCGTAGATTTCCCCCGGCTCCACGCGCAGGGAGAGGTTGTTGACCACCACCTTGCCCCCGAAGGACTTGGTGATGCCCGACACGTCGATGGCCGGGCCGCTGCGCCCGGAGTTCACGCGCCGCCCCCGGGGTTCGCTGGGGCCAGGCGCACGTCCACGGGCTGGCCGGGTTTGAGCAGACGGGCGGTCTCCGGGTCGAAGCGCGCCTCCACCATGTACACGAGCTTGGAGCGGAAATCCTGGCTGTAGATCACGGGCGGAGCGTATTCGGCCTGGGGGAACACGAAGCTCACGGCACCCTCGAAGGGCTTGGAGCAGCCGTCGCAGCTCACCGTGACCTTCTGGCCCAGGCGCACCGCGCCCAGGGACTGCTCAGGGATGAAGAAGCGCACCTTGATGGCGTCGGGCGGCAGCAGTTTGACCACGGGGGACCCGGCCTGGACCCACTCGCCCCGGTAGTGCAGCAGGTCGAACACCAGTGCGTCGCGCGGGGCGTTCTGGAATTTCTGGCCAAGCGACCATTTGGCCTGCTCCAGATCGGCCTGGGCGGCCTTGACCTGGGCCTGCGCCGCCAGGATCTGGTCGATGCGGGAGCCGAGCTTGCCCGTAGCCAGCTGGGCCCGGTAGTCGTCCAGGCGTCCCTTGGCGGTCTGGTAGGCGGTGTCGGCCCGGTCGTAGTCCTCCTTGGCGACGGCTCCCGTGGCCAGCAGGTTGCGCCTGCGATCCAGCTCAAGCCGGGCCAGGGCCAGGTCCGCCTCGGACTGGGCGATGCGCGCCAGGATCTGGTCGATCTCCTGGGGGCGCAGGCCCTTCTTGAGATCCTCCAGGGTGTCCTGGGCGCGCTTGAGGTTGGCCTGGGCGCGGTTGACGCCCTGGCTTTCCAGTTCGTGCTCCAGCACGAAGAGGGCTTCGCCCGCGCGCACGGAGGCCCCGCGCTGCGCCGCCAGTTCGTCCAGCCTGCCCCCGTAGGGGGAAGCCACATACACGAACTCGCCCTCAACATACCCCTGGTACACGCCCTCGGCGCCCTTCGAGCATCCCCAGCAGAGGGCGGTCGCGGCTGCCAGCGCCAGAATCAGTCGTTTCATGAGGCCTCCCCGGCTGCCTTGCGGATCATATCCGCCAGAAACGCGGCCATGTCGCCCGCATGGGCCGAGGCCGCCGTACGCAGATGCTCGGGCAGCTCGCCGCCGAAGCGTCTGCGGATGGGCTCCGTAAGCGAGATGAAGACCATGGGCCCGACCATGGAAAAATACGTCAGCACCGGATCGAGCCCCAGCTCCACGGCCAAGGGCGCGACGGATTGCAGGATGCGGCCCCAGTGGCGCACCACCGCGCCGGGCATGTTGCTCCCGCCGGAGGCCAGCTCCCAGGCCATGATGCGCGGCAGGCGCGGGTCGGCGCGGAAGAGCTCGGCCACGCGCTCCAGCACGGCCCCGAGCTGGCGCGCGGGGGAGCCCTGCACCTGCCTGCCCTGCTCCACGGCGCGAGCCACACGGTCGAAGAGCGTGCCCACCACAAGCTCGTACAACCGGGCTTTGGCCCCCACCCGATAATAGAGCATCGCCTTGTTGATCCCGGCGGCCTGGGCTATGGCCTCCACGCGCGCGCCGGAATAGCCGTGCTCGGCGAACACGGTCGCCGCAGCCTGGAGGATGGCCTCCACAGGGGCGTCGTCCTGAGGCTGCGCAGGCTTGGTTGTGGCGGTTCGGGCTTTCATTTACCGAACAGTTTAACCAAACGGTTAAACATGTCAACGCCTCAACTCGTGACAGATCCAAACACCCCTGCCTGCAAGATCGGGCTTGCATCCAGCACAACCCGTGCTAGAAGCAAGCAAATACAATATTCAGTTATTTTAAATATTTAAATATAGATTCGTAAAAGTCGTGCGTGGATGACAACCTGAACAGGAAGGAGAAGCCATGGCGAAATTCATAGTGTTTTGTGCCGACGGAACCTGGAACGGACCCGACTGCGAGGATGCGGACCACGACAACCTCGCCGACATCACCAACGTGCTCAAGCTCTACCGGCGGCTTGAATGCGATTCGCCGGTGATATCCAAAGACACTGAGCAGGAGTGCGTGCTCACCGCCAGCGGATCGCCGGTGATGGTCGCCAAGTACCTCCATGGCGTGGGGCACAGCTCCAACAAGCTCGTGAGAGCCTTGGGCGGGGCTTTCGGGGCGGGCATCATCGCGCGCATCGTGCGCGGCTACACGTTCATCTCGCGCCATTACCAGGACGGCGACAAGATCATCCTGGTGGGGTTCAGCCGTGGGGCCTACACCGTGCGGGCCCTGGCGGGCATGATCTGCGCAATGGGGCTGCTGGACGCTGAGCGGATGAAACTTTCCGACAAGGATGCGGCCTACCATGCCGGTGTCGCCACCTGGAGCGAATATCGTAGGGAAAAGATGGCGGTTCCGGGGCTGTTCGAGAAAATCACGGACTTCCTGAAAGGCTTTGAGAAGTATCTCACCACGCATCCCGCGGAGGAAAACCCTGACGAGAGGCTCGACGCCGTGCTGCAGCCTTTTGAGGTCTACCTTCAAAAGCGTTTCCCGCCCATCTACAGACGTTTGCCCATACCCATCGAAGCCGTGGCCGTGTGGGACACGGTTGGCGCGCTGGGCATCCCGTTCTACGATAGGGACAGACGCGTGGATGTTTTCCGCTTCGCTGACACCGATCTGAGCGGCTGCGTGCAGCACGGCTACCACGCGGTGTCGGTGGATGAAGTGCGCAGGGACTTTACCCCGACACTTTGGGCGCCCGACGACCGCGTCGATCAGGCGCTCTTCCCTGGCGCCCACTCCGACGTGGGCGGAGGCTACCCCATCGGGGACAAGGAGAGCGGACTCTCCGACCATGCCCTGATCTGGATGATCAATAAGCTGGAAGGCCTCGAACTGAGCTTCGTTGATGGATGGATTGATTCTCTGGCTCCCGACGCCGAGGGCTGCGCCCACGAGCCGTGGCGGCATTGCGCCATGCCCATGCTGACGTCGCCGCGCCAGTTCCCGGCTGCCCCGGCGCTCGGGGTGCATCAGAGCCTCCGGGATCGCCTTGGTAAGATGGTGAAAGCGGACCCCGATGTCCCCGAGACTCCTTACGCGCCGGGAAACCTGAACGGGTACATCCCCTGAAGCCGTCTCCGGCCCTGGGCGATCACCTGACACTGGATGTTGAGGCCAACCGCGGAGCAAAGGAAAAGCCCGGGCGGCGTAGCCGTCCGGGCTGTACATTCGAAGCCGCGACACGGCCGGTGATCCGCGGACAGAAGTGCCGCCCGCATCCGGCGCTCGCACAGGTCCCTAGCGGCTATCGCCGCCTACACCTTCACCTTATATCCCAGATCCACCAGGTCGGCCCGCTGCCCGCCACGGATGCCCCAATTTTCGCGGGGCTGCTCCACCACAATCACGAACACGTCCGAGGGCTCCACGCCCAGCGCGCCCAGGTTGCGCACCACTCGGGCGTAGAGCGCGCCCTTGGCCTCGGGGCTGCGCCCGGCGAAGGCGTGGATCTCCACCAGGGTGTAGCGTTCGGTCTTGCCCGGGGGCAGCAGCCAGTCACCCGGGGCGTATTCATTCAGGCGGATGTTGCGGTCGGGCTCGGGGATGCCGAAAGCGGACACCAGCGCTTCATGCACGGCCTCCAGGAGAGCGTGTTTCTGCTCAGGGCTGCGGCCTTTGAATACACTGACGGCTACGAGCGGCATGAACGCCTCCGGTGGTTGCGGTTTCGCGCCGCGCGGCGCGTTTCGGGCACGGGTTTCGGGCTCCGGCTTCGGGCTCAGGCTCGGGCCACGGGAATCAGGTTCCGACATCGAGCTCCGGCTTCGGGCTCGGGCATCGGGCCCCGCAAAAGACGGGCTACTGCGCTTTGTCCAGCTTCTTGGCTTCCTGCTCCGGCGTGGGGATGGCCCCCTTGGGCACGTCCGTCGAACTGGCTGGAGCCGGGGCGCCTCCGGCCTGACTGGCGGATGGCGCGGCCGGGGGCTGCGCTCCCGGCTGGGGAGCGTCGCTGTGCCCCTCGCGGGTGGCGGAGGCCGACAGCTGGTTCTGCATGTCGGTGAGGCGCTTGTTCAGGTTGAGCATGGAGGCCCGAAGGTCCTCCAGATCGTTCAGGCGCAGGGCTGTGCAGTCGTCCAGCTGGTTCTTCTGCTCGGCCAGGCGGGCCTCCAGTTCGGACTGGATGCGCTCACGGTCCAGCCGGAGGGCCATTTTTTCCTCTTCCTGCCGCTTGCGTTCCATGCTTATAGATTCCAGGTGCGACCGCGCCTCGAGCACGTCTTTCTCGAGGGTGAGGTAACGCGTGGCCACCAGGGTTGAAAGCGCCGCCGCTGCGGCCGTTACGACCGCGAAGAGGATGAATGCTACCGTACGCATGGGAGAAAAATAACCCTCAACGGTTTCATTCTCAAGACGAAATATTGCAAAGCCCGCCCGGAAGTCCTACAGGACCGTCGCTTATGAACCTTCCCATTCTCCATTTGAAGAAGCACGAGGAACGCCGCCTCAAGGTGGGGCACCTCTGGGTGTTCTCCAACGAGGTGGACACCGCCCGCAGTCCGCTCGCATCCTTCAGCCCCGGCGACCAGGCGGTTGTGGTCTCTGCGCGCGGCCAGGCGCTTGGCGTCGGCTACGTGAACCCGGGGTCGCTGATCCTGGCGCGCATCTGCGACCAGAACCCTGGCGCACGCCTCGGCAGGGACTGGCTGCGGGAGAGGATTGCCCAGGCCCTTGCCCTGCGCGAGGCGCTCTTCCCACGGCCGTACTACCGCATGGTTTTCGGCGAGGGCGACCACCTGCCCGGCCTGGTTGTGGACCGCTACGCCGACGTGCTGAGCGTGCAGTTGCTCACCGCCGGCATGGAGCGCCTGCGCCAGGACGTGCTGGACGTGCTGGACGAACTGGTGCGCCCCCGTGCGGTTCTGCTCAAGGGCGACGTGCGCTCCCGCCAGTTGGAGGGCCTGCCCCTTGAGGTGGTGGCCGCCAAGGGCGAAGTGCCGGACGAGGTGGAGGTGCTGGAGGGAGAAGGCCTCTACCGGGCAAGCCTGGCCTCGGGCCAGAAGACCGGCTGGTTCTACGACCAGCGGCCCAACCGTCTGGCGATACTCCCCCTGTGCAAGGGCAGGCGCGTGCTGGACGTGTTCAGCTACGTGGGCGCGCTGGGCGTGGGCGCGGCCCTGGCCGGGGCCAGCGAGGCAGTGTGCGTGGACGCCTCCGGCGCGGCCGTCGAGCACGTCGCCGCCAACGCAGCCCGCAACAACGTTTCCCAGAAGGTGCGCGCCGTGAAGGCCGACGCCCAGGACTTCCTGGAGGAGATGGCCGCCAAAGGCGAACGCTTCGATGTCATCAGCCTGGATCCGCCCGCTTTCGTCAAGCGCAAGAAAGACCTGGACCATGGCATGGGAGCCTACCACACCGTCAACAAGCTGGCCGCCAGGCTGCTTACCCCTGACGGATTCCTGCTCACGGCCTCCTGCTCCCAACACATGGAGGAGCAGCAGTTCCAGCGCCTGATCGTCTCGGCCCTGGCCGGAAAGCGACGCTCCCAGCTCGTCTGGCGGGGCGGCCAGGGGCCGGACCACCCGGTGCACCCGGCAATGCCCGAAACGGCCTACTTGAAATCCCTGCTGTTTCGCGTAACGGCTGCACACGCATCCGGTGACGGCCATTCCCCAAATCCATGAAAGCACTTTCCGGCATTCTCGATATTCCGGCATCCGTCGGGCGCAAGGCCTTGGGGCTGGCCTGGGAGCTTGGCTCCCTGTCCCTTTTCGTCTGCCGTGGCGCCCTGCTGGTCTTCAGCCTGCCGCTGCAATGGGCCAAGACCGTGCAGCAGGTCTTCTTCATCGGGGTAAAGTCCGTCTCGGTGATCCTGCTCATCGGGCTGTTCACCGGCATGGTATTGGGATTGCAAGGGTATTACACGCTAGTAAAGTTCGGGGCCGAAGGCCTGCTGGGCGTGGCCGTGGCCCTCTCCATCATCCGGGAGCTGGGGCCGGTGCTCACGGCCATCATGATAACCGGGCGGGCGGGCTCCTCCATGGCGGCCGAGCTTGGCATCATGCGTATTTCAGAGCAGATAGACGCCCTTGACGCCATGGGCGTCAGCCCCGTGCGATACCTGTTCAGCCCCCGGCTGGCGGCCTCGCTCATCTGCTTCCCGCTCTTGACGGCAATGTTCGACGTCATCGGGATCATGGGCGGCTACCTGACCGGGGTGCTCATGCTGGGCGTGAGCCCCGGCATCTACATGGCCCGCATATATGACGGCGTGGTCATGCAGGACGTCACCAGCGGATTCGTGAAATCAGCCGTGTTCGCGGCTCTGGTGGCCTCGATCTGCTGTTACCAGGGGTATTACGCCCATCGGCGCGAGGGCGGATTCGGCGCCAGAGGCGTGAGCCTGGCCACCACTACTGCCGTCGTGGCCTCCTGCGTGTCCATACTGGCGGCGGACTATGCACTGACTTCGTTTTTGCTGTGAGAAGAATGTTGCATTACAGAATTGGCGGACCTATTGGGTGGGGACAATGAAGAGCTACTCGATTGAAACCGCAGTTGGCCTGTTCGTCCTGGCCGGGCTCCTCTGCGTTGGCTACCTGTCCATCAAGCTCGGGAAGATGGAGGTGTTCGGGGGCGACGGTTACGTGGTCAAGGCCCGGTTCATCGACGTCACCGGACTCAAGGAAGGCGCCAGCGTGGAGTTGGCCGGGGTGCGCGTGGGGAGGGTGGAGGCCATCGGCCTCTCGCCGGACAAGCGCGCCATCCTGGACCTGCGTCTGAGCACGGGCATCAAGCTCACCGACGACGCCATCGTCTCCATCAAGACCAACGGCCTCATCGGCGACAAGTACGTCAAGATCACCCCCGGTGGCGCGGGCGAACCCGTGCCGCCCGGCGGCATGCTGACGGAAACGGAATCTTCCGTGGACCTGCAGGATCTCATCGGCAAGTATGTGTTCGGTGGAGTGAAGGAGGAGAAGAAATGATGGCTCGCGCCATCGGCACGATCCTTTTCGTGCTGCTTTTTTCGCACGCGGCCCTGGCCGGCGAGGCCAAGGACGCGCTGAAGTCCAGCGTGGACGCCGTATTGAACGTGCTGACCACCACCAAGGCCGGAGACTCCGGCCGGGTGGAGAAACTCTATACCGCAGTCGGGCGCGTGTTCGACCCCGAAGAACTGGCCAAGCGGACCTTGGCCGCCAATTGGGACAGCTTCAACCCCGACGAACGCCAGCGCTTCACCAAGGCCTTCGTCAAGCTGCTGGAGCGCACCTACCTGCGCCGCATCGAGGCATACACCGACGAGAAGGTCGTATTTCTGGACGAATCCCCGCTGGGCGATGGCCGGGCCGAGGTAAGCACCAAAATTGTCACTTCCACCAAGGAGGTGCCTATAGTATACAGGCTCATCAAGAAATCCGACTGGAAGGTCTATGACGTGACGATCGAGGGCGTGAGCCTCGTTCAGAACTACCGCAACCAGTTCAACCAGATCCTGGTCAAGGAATCTCCGGCGCAGCTCATCAGCCGTGTGGAGTCCATGGGTTCGGCCAGCTAGAGGTTTAAAAATGCTCGACGGCAAACGCTCCCTTGTCATTGTGCTGCTGCTCGCGGCCCTCACCGGCCTGGCCGGTTGCGCCACGAAGAAGGCGGCCCCGGCGGCCCCGGCCGACTTCGCAGATGACCTCGGGCCCGTCGTGGCCGACCCCATCGAGCCCTGGAACCGTTTCTGGTTCGCCTTCAACGACAGCCTGTACATCGGCGTGGTCAAGCCCGTCAGCAAGGTGTACACCACCATCGTGCCCAAATACGGCAGGGACCGCATCGAGAACGCCTACTCCAACTTCCTGTTCCCGGTGCGCTTCGTCAACGCCGTGCTCCAGCTCAGGCCGGACATGGCCTCGCGCGAGCTGGGCAGGTTCCTGGTCAACTCCACGTTCGGCATCGGCGGCCTGTACGACCTGGCCGCATCCAAGCCGGACATGGGCCCCCAGAAGCTCGACTTCGGCCAGACCCTGGGCGTGTGGGGCTTCGGGCACGGGTTCTACCTCGTGCTGCCGGTTGTCGGCCCCTCCTCTCTGCGGGACGGCATCGGCATAGCCGGGGATGTGGCCGTCCAGCCCACAACCTACCTGCAAACGCCCATAGTGCTCACCCTGGCCATTTCCGGGGCGGGCCGCATGAACCGGTTCCCCGAGATGATCGACATCTACGAGGAGCTCAAGCGCTCCTCCATCGAGCCTTACACCGCCGCCCGCGATGCCTACGTGCAGCTGCGCGCCAAGATCATCGAGGACGCCAGGCGCTCCAACCCGGTCTTCGGCGGCCAGAGGACGCCCGCGGCGGCCGCGACCGCGCCCTAGCCTCATAACGAGCCCGCAAACGAATCCGGCCCGGCCGCATCCGAAGATGCGCGCCGGGCCGTCAAGCTTTCGAGGGGTTCCGCCCGATCAGCGCGGAGGCAAGCCCGTGTCCGGTTGCCCGTCCGGGCCGGAGTCGGAGAACCGGAAGGCGTTTCGTCCGGCGCCCTTGGCGGCGTACATGGCCTTGTCGGCCTTCTGGATCAGGGTCGCGGCATCGGAGCCGTCCCAGGGATAGAAGGACACGCCGATGCTGGTGGAGAGCTTGAGCGTATGCCCGCCGATGGCGTACGCCTCGAACACGGCGCGCAGCATCTTCCCCGCCACGGCGGCCGCGCCCTCGGGGGTCTTGACCTCGGGCAGGATGACCAGGAATTCGTCCCCGCCCATGCGGCCCACCGTGTCCGACTTGCGCAGCAGCCCGCCCAGACGGCCGGCCACGGCCTGAAGCAGCTGGTCCCCGATGTTGTGACCCAGCGTGTCGTTGACCTGCTTGAAACCGTCCAGGTCCAGGAGCATCACGGCCAGCAGGCTCCCTTTGCGCCTGGCCTGGGCCAGGCCCTGCTCCAGCCTGTCCGCCACCAGGAAGCGGTTGGGCAGGCCGGTGAGCGCGTCGTGGTAGGCCATGCGCCTGACGGTCTCCTCGGCGGTGCGCTTCTCGGTCACGTCCTGCAGCGTCAGCAGGAAGCCCTCGGCCTGGTTTCCGCCCCCGCGAATGCCGTTCACACGCCCCTCAAGATAGCGCATGCCTTCCGCGCTGCCTACCTGGACGCAGAAACCGTGCTCCTTGCCGCGCTTGGCGTCTGCGAGGATCTTCCTGAAACTCCGGGCCGTCACCCCCAAGGCCCGGTGCAGCCCCAGCAGATCCTGCCCTATTCCCTCGCCCTCGGGCAGGGAGAGCATCCTGCGCGCGGCCTGGTTGACGAAGGCCAGCGTGTTTCCTTCGCTGGCGACGATGCCCAGGTCCATGGAGGAATTGAGGATGCTGTCAAGATAGATGGATTTCCGGGCCGCCTCGCCCACGGCCTCCCGCAGCATCTCGTCCTTTTCGCGGATGACCTCGCGCAGCATTTCGACATAGCGCGCCTCCATCCCCTTGACGATGTCGGACTGGGTCAGCAGGCCGCGCACATCGCCAGCGCCGTCCACAACAACGAGCCTGCGAACCTTCTTCCTGCTCATCAGGGCTGCGGCGTTGTGCACGGAGGTATCCTCGTCCACGCAGACCACCGGCCGGGACATGGCCTGTCCGAGCAGCGTGGCTTTCAGGTCCAGGCTATCGGAGAGCAGCCCGACCATGTCTCGCTCCGTGAGTATGCCCTCCGGCTTGCCGCCGGAAACGGCCACCACGCAACTGAACGGCCCGCGGATCATCAGTTCCATGGTTTCGGACAGGTTCGCCTCGGTGGAAAGAGTGGCCAGGGCGCGCGTCATGATCTGGCCCACGCGCTTGACCTCCACGAAGTATTCCACGCCCAGATGCTGGACCATGTTGGTCTGGGTGACCATGCCCACGGCCCGGCCTTTGGCGTCCACAACCACGAGGTGCCGGATGCCTTTGTTCAGCAATAGGCTGAAGGCCTCGTGTACGGGCGTGTCCTCGACGGCGGTGCACACCGGAGAAGTCATGATCTCGCGCAACGGACGCTTCAAGCCGTCCTGCCCGGTCCCGGCCAGGGCTGTGAGGGCACCCCTCTCGGTGAGAATGCCCACGGGCCGCCCCCGGTTCAGACAGACCAGGGCGCTGATGCGCTCCTTGTGCATCTGCCCCAGGGCGCGGCCCAGGGTCGCGCCGGAGCGGATGCTGATGAGCCCATGGGCGAGGATGTCCTTGAGGATGGTTCGTGAGCGTGGACTGGTAATCGCGGGGTGGGTGACGGACATGGTGACTACGCCTGTAATGAGATTGCTTCTTATACAGTTTTCATACGCACATGTCGACCCACTTGAACACGACGTAATCCGCCCGCTGTGGCAGATTCGACTATTTCCTGAATCCGCGCAGCATCAGCCTGTCGCAATGATGCTCGCAGGCGTCGATGCGGGCCTCCTCGCGGATCTCGCGCGACCAGTCAGCCGGAGTGTTTCCCGGCTTGCGGACGTGCTTCCGGCAGGCTTCGATGCACTGGCGGTACTTCTCGGCCAATCGGCGCTCCTTCTCGCTCTCGGACGAGGCCGCCAGGCCCGGTCCGGCGAAAACGCAGGTCAGTGCGAACGCCAAAACCGGTACTGCGAGAAGTTTGTTCATGGTTTTTCCACTTTCCTTGCTCCTCCTATCGGCAGCTGCCTCTTGCATTTTAGGGCCGGAAGGCTCACAGGGAGCATATCCTGCGCCGACGGGGCGCAAAACGGCACGAATCGAAACCATTTCTCGGGAGGGCACATGAGCGGGACGACCACGCGCAAACTCGGCGCGCTCGAGTCCATCCGCAAGTTCTGCGTGGCCTGCATGGGCGGCTCCTACCAGTTGGTGGCCGAATGCGGCGCCCTCGGCTGCCCCCTGCACGCCTTCCGCATGGCCGACGCCGAAGGCGCGGACAGGCCCCCCGTGCGCGCCATCCGCAGGCAATGCCTGATCTGCTGCGGGGACCGCGAGGGAGTGCGTGCCTGCGCCGCCTCGCCTGGCTGCCGCGCGCCCTTCGAGCCCTGCCCACTGTGGCGCTTCCGCCTCGGCTCCCGCCCTGAAATCTTCGAGCGCCGCAAGCGCAAGGCGCAGCGAACTCCCCTGACCCTTCCCGGGCTCACCCTGCCCAAACCGGCTTGACTGGTCCCTAGCGTCCGTCCTTCCCCCCGGCGGGACGTTCCTCTTCCGCATGCTTGTCCCCGCGCGCCCTCCTGGCCCTCGCGGGGATGATCAGGCGCACCGAGCGTTCGAAGAACAGGTAGTCCCAGGCCCAGTTGATGAGCACCGCCAGCCTGTTTCTGAAGCCGATGAGCATCATCAGGTGCACGAAGAGCCATGCGGCCCAGGCCCCGAAGCCCATGATGCGCAGCCTGCCCAGGCTGGCCACCGCCGCCGACCGCCCGATGGTGGCCATGACCCCCTTGCTGCGGTAGCGGAAGGGCTTGAGCTGCTTGCCTTCGAGCAGGCGCACTGCGTTTCTGGCGGCCGCGCGCCCCTGGTCCATGGCCACGGGGGCCAGCATGGGCAGCGCTCCGCCCGGCCCCTCGAACCAGGACATGTCCCCCACCACGAATATGTCCGGGTGGGAGCGGGCCTGCAGGTTCTCGTTCACGGGGATGCGACCGCCTGGGCCGACCTCCAGCCCCAGATCCCGGGCAACGTCCGGCCCGCTGACGCCCGCGGCCCAGACAACCGTGCGTGTGGGCAGGGAGCTGCCGTCCTTGAAATCAACCCTGTCCGGCGACACCCTGGAGACCACGGCGCCCAGGTGCACCTCCACGCCTTTGCGGCCCAGGGTGTTCAAGGCGTAGCGCTGCTGCGACTCGTGGAAGGGGCCGAGCACCTTGTTCCCGGCCTCCAGCAGCACCACGCGGGCCTGGCTCAGGTTCAGCAGGGGGAAATCCTTGGCGACAGGCCCACGGATGAGCTCCGCCAGGGCCCCGGCGAACTCCACGCCCGTGGGGCCGCCCCCGGCCACCGCGAAGGTGAGCAGTTCGCGCTGCAGGGCCGGTTCGTCCGTGAGGGAGGCCAGCTCGAACATGCGCATGATGTGGTTGCGCAGGACGATGCCCTCCTCCAGGCTCTTGAGCCCGAAGCAGTTCTCGGGCGCGCCCTGCACGCCGAAGAAGTTGGTCTGGCTGCCCAGCGCCAGGATCAGGCAGTCGTAGGGGACGGGCGGGCCGTCGGTCAGCAGGGCGCGGGCTCCGAAATCGATGCCGCGCACCTCGCCCAGAGCCACGCGCACGTTGCGGCAGTCCCTGAACACTCCGCGCACTGGGTAGGCCACCTGGCTGGGCTCCAGTTCGGCCGCCGCTACCTGGTACAGAAGAGGCAGGAAGGTGTGGAAGTTGTGCCTGTCCACAAGCACCACGTCCACGCCCGCCCCGGCCAGGGTCTTGGCCGCCCAGAGCCCTCCGAAACCGGCCCCGGCGACAACCACCGTCTTCGCTGCGCTTCCAGCCTGCGGCATGCCTCCTCCTTCCAGCATTGGCGCTGATTCCCGGCGTCATTGACGCCCCCCCGCTCTTGGGGCATAGAATGCGGCCAGCCTGCCCGCCGCTGTCCGAACTACCGGACGGATTCTCCCCATGCGACCGTCCGAATAACCGGACAAACAGCGTCATTCCGGTGGACCGGACAGCCGCTTTTCGCCTTAAGCTACCGATATCACGACTTTAGGTACAATGGAACGGAAGTTGTATTAGTTTTTTTCGGCCATAAGCCGAAGCGGTTCCGCCAGGGGGACTAGGCGGCCGCTTTTTTCCAACCAACTGGACTTTCCTGGGCCGCGCCCAGCCTTGTGGAGAAACGGATGCACCTTGACGCGCTTTTCAGCCCGAAAACCGTGGCCGTCATCGGCGCATCCAGGTCTCCCGGGAAGATTGGCCACACCATCTTCAAGAACATGATCGAGGCCGGCTTCAAGGGGGAGCTCTTCCCCGTCAATCCCAAGCCCGGCACCATCCTGGGCCACACCATCGTCACCGACATCTCCAAGCTGCCCCCCTCGCTGGACCTGGCCGTGCTGGCCGTGCCGCGCGACGCCGTGCCCGGCGTGCTCAAGTCCCTGATCCCGCACAGGCTGCGGGCCGCCGTGGTCGTCTCCGCCGGATACCGCGAATCCGGGCGCGAGGGCTGGAAGATCGAGGCCGAAGTGGCCCGCATATGCCACGACAACGACATCGCCCTCATCGGCCCCAACTGCCTGGGCGTGCTCTCCACCGCGGACGGGCTCAACGCCTCCTTCGCCCCCGGCTTCCCCAAGCGCGGGGACATCGCGTTCTTCTCGCAGTCCGGGGCGCTGTGCTCCGCCATCATGGACTGGGCCATCGGCGAATCCGTGGGTTTCTCCAAGTTCGTGAGCCTGGGCAACAAGGCCGTGGTGGACGAAACCCACATGCTCTACTCCCTCTCGCAGGACCCGGACACCAAGGTCGTCCTGGGCTACATCGAGAACATCGAGCACGGCGAGGCATTCCTGCGCATGGCCCGCAAGATCACGCGGGAGAAGCCCGTGATCGTGCTCAAGGGAGGCACCACCGCAGCCGGGGCCAAGGCCGCGTCCTCGCACACCGGGTCCATGGTGGGCTCCGAGCACGCCTACGAGGCGGCCTTCCGCCAGACCGGCATCCTGCGCGCCCGGACCATCTCCGAAATGTTCGACCTGGCTCAGGCCTTCTCCACACAGCCCCTGCCCGCCGGGCCGAGGCTGGCCATCGTCACCAACGCGGGCGGCCCCGCCATCCTGGCCGCCGACGCCACGGAGAAGTCCCACCTGGCCATGGCCCAGCTTTCCGCGGGCACCGTGGAGGCGCTCAAGAAGAGCCTGCCCACCACGGCGGGCATCTACAACCCCGTGGACCTCCTGGCCGACGCCGACGACTCCCGTCTGCGCAAGAGCGTCGCCGCCCTGCTGGCCGACCCCCTGGTGGACTCGCTGCTGGTGCTCATCGCGCCCACTGCCTTCACAGACGCCGCCAAGATGGCCAAGGCCGTGGTCAAGGCCGCCGACGGCACCCTCAAGCCCGTGATGTGCTGCTTCATGGGCAAGTCCCGCATGGAGGAGGGGGTGGCCATCCTCAAGGAGGCCAAGATCCCCTGCTACACCTTCCCGGAGCAGGCCGTGCGCAGCCTGGAGGCCATGTACCGCTACGGCCTGCGCAAGAGCCGCCCCTCCCCGGTGATGGCCAGCGTGGAAGGCCGCAAGGACATCGTCCGCCGCGTCATCAAGGACGTGCGCGCCCAGGGCATGACCGAGATCCCCGAGGAACTGGCCCAGGAAGTGCTCAGGGCCTACGACCTCCCCGCCGCCGACGCCATCCTGGCCAGAACTTCCGACGAGGCCCTGGCCGCGGCCGCGAAGATCGGCTATCCTGTGGTGTGCAAGGTGGCCTCGCCCCAGATAACCCACAAGGCCGACGCCGGGGGCGTCGCCACGGGCGTCTCCACCCCGGAGGAGCTGCGCTCGGCCTTCCTGGACATCACCGGGCACGTGAAGATCACCCGGCCCGACGCCCACGTGAGCGGCTGCATGGTGCAGGCCCAGGCCCCCGACAACATGGTCGAGGTGACCATCGGCTTCAGGCGCGACGACAATTTCGGCCCCCTGCTGCGCTTCGGCCTCTCCGGCATCTACACCGACGTGCTGGGGGACGTGAGCTACCGCCTCGCCCCCGTCTCCATGCACGACGCCCGGCAGCTCATCCGCGAGATCGACTCCTACATGCTGCTCAAGGGCGTGCGCGGGCAGGCCCCTGTCGACATCGAGGCCCTGGAGGACATCGTGATCCGCGTCTCCCAGATGGCCCTGGATTTTCCCGAGATCTACGAGGCCGAACTCGGCCCGGTGCTGGTCAACAACGAGCGCGCGATCATCGCTGACGCGCGGCTCATGCTTCTGCCACAATAGCGAACGGAGAACCCACACACCATGCCCGGCCTGTACATCGGTTCCACCGTCCCCTTTTCAGGGAAGAACACCCTCTGCCTCGGACTTGGCCTCAAGTTCCGCGCCGAGGGGTTGAGCGTCGGCTACTTCAAGCCCGTGGGGGCGCAGGCCGCCAGGATCGGCGACGCCTGGGGCGACCTTGACGCCCACACCATCAGCCAGGCCCTCGGGCAGGACATCCCGCCCGAACTTGCCACCCCGGTGCTCGTCACCCAGGACTTCATGCACAAGGCCTTCGCCCAGGGCCCGGGCATCGACCGCACCGGCCCCATCGTGGAGGCCTACAAGAAGATCTCCAAGGGCAAGGACATCACCCTCATCGGGGGATCGGGCGGGTTCTCGCACTCCGGGCTCTACGCCGGGGTCGACGGCCCCACCGTGGCCAAGGCCCTGGATGCGCCCGTGCTCATCGTGGACCGCTGCACCCACGAGATGCACTACGACAGCCTGCTCTCCATCAAGGAGACCCTGGGCGACAAGTTGCTCGGCTGCGTGCTCTCGGACGTCCCCGGCCACTACATGGAGGAGCTCAACGCCGTGCTCATCCCCTTCCTGGCCTCGCGGGGCATCAAGGTGCTGGGGCTCATCCCGCACGACAGGCTGCTCGGCGCCATCACGGTCAACGCGCTGGCCGAGCGCCTGGGCGGCAAGCTCATCTCCAGCGCCCACAGGGGCGACGTGGTGGCCGAGAGCTTCCTCATCGGCACCATGCAGGTGGAGAATTTCCTGACGCATTTCCGCAAGTACCCCAAAGCGGCCGTCATCCTGGGCGGCGACCGCTCGGACCTGCAGCTGGTGGCCATCGAAGGCCGCTGCGCCTGCCTGATCCTCACCGGCAACCTCTACCCCAACGACATCATCCTCTCGCGCGCCGAAAACGCGGAGGTGCCCATCATGGTGGTCCGGGACGATACATATTCCGTGGCCCGCAGAATGGAGTCCCTGCTCGCCAGGCACAAGCTGCGCGACCCCCACAAATTCCAACAAGCCGCCCAGCTTGTGGCCTCCAACCTCGACGTTGCGGCCATCAAGCAGGGTCTTGGACTCTAACCCATATACATCCCTATAAAAAGGAACGAGTAATGGCACAGAAAATCATCAAAACCGTGGACGGCAACACCGCCACCTCGTGGGTGGCCTACGCCCTGTCCGAGTGTGCGGCCATCTACCCCATCACGCCCTCCTCCAACATGGGCGAAATGGTGGACGATTGGGCCTCCCAGGGAATGAAGAACATCTTCGGCCAGAAGGTCTCCGTTCGTGAGATGCAGTCCGAGGCCGGCGCCGCCGGCGCCGTGCACGGCTGCCTGGCCGCCGGCGCGCTCACCAGCACCTACACCTGCTCGCAGGGCCTGCTGCTGATGATCCCCAACATGTACAAGATCTCCGGCGAGCTGCTGCCCGGCGTGTTCCACGTGTCCGCCCGCGCCGTCGCCGCCCACGCCCTCTCCATCTTCGGCGACCACCAGGACGTCATGGCCTGCCGCCAGACCGGCTTCGCCATGCTGGCCGGCTGCTCCGTCCAGGAAGCCCACGACATGGCCCTGGTGGCGCACCTCGCCGCCATCGAGTCCAGCGTGCCCTTCCTGCACTTCTTCGACGGCTTCCGCACCTCCCACGAAGTGCAGAAGATCGAAGTGCTGCCCGTCGAGGAGATCGGCAAGATGGTGAACCAGGAGAAGGTCGCCGAGTTCCGCGCCCGCTCCATGAACCCCGAGCACCCCCAGGTTCGCGGCACCGCCCAGAACCCCGACATCTACTTCCAGGGCCGTGAAGCCGCCAACAAGTACTACGAGGCCGTGCCCGGCATCGTGAAGCAGGTCATGAAGAAGGTCTCCGCCGCCACCGGCCGGAGCTACGGCCTGTTCGAGTACTATGGCGCCCCCGACGCCGACCGCGTCGTCGTGGCCATGGGCTCCTCCTGCGAGGCCATCAAGGAAGTGATCGACGCCTGCAAGGGCGAGAAGATCGGCCTGGTCACCGTGCGCCTGTACCGCCCCTGGAACGCCGAGGCCTTCCTGGAAGTGCTGCCCAAGAGCGCCAAGACCATCACCGTGCTCGACCGCACCAAGGAGCCCGGCTCTCTGTACGAGCCCCTCTACCTCGACGTCTCCACCACCCTGCGCGACGCCGGCAACGACGCCCTGCTGCTGGGCGGCCGCTACGGCCTGGGCTCCAAGGAGTTCACCCCGGCCATGATCAAGGCCGTGTTCGACAACATGGCCGCCGGCAAAAAGAAGCGCTTCACCGTCGGCATCAACGACGACGTGAGCCGCATCTCCCTGGACGTGCCCGCCTTCGCCGACACCACCCCCGCCGGCACCGTGCAGTGCAAGTTCTGGGGCCTGGGCTCCGACGGCACCGTCGGCGCGAACAAGGAAGCCATCAAGATCATCGGTGACAACACCGACATGTACGCCCAGGGCTACTTCTCCTATGACTCCAAGAAGTCCGGCGGCATCACCGTGTCCCACCTGCGCTTCGGCTCCTCGCCGATCCGTTCAACCTACCTGGTGAACGCGGCCGACTACGTGGCCGTGCACAAGGCCAACTACGTCCAGCTCTACGACGTGCTCGAGGGCATCAAGGAAGGCGGCACCTTCGTGCTGAACTCCAACTGGACCCTGGCCGACATGGAAGCCCAGCTGCCCGCCGCCTTCAAGCGCGCCGTGGTGGCCAAGAAGCTGAAGTTCTACAACATCGACGCGGTCAAGATCGCGCAGTCCGTGGGCCTGGGCGGCCGCATCAACATGATCATGCAGACCGCCTTCTTCAAGCTCTCGGGCGTGCTGCCCTTCGAGAAGGCCGTGGAGCTGCTCAAGAAGTCCATCCAGAAGGCCTACGGCCGCAAGGGCGAGAAGATCGTCCAGATGAACATCGACGCCGTGGACCAGTGCGTGGCCAACCTGGAGGAAGTGAAGTACCCCGCCTCCTGGGCTGACGCCGCCGACGCCGCCAAGAGCGCCGAGACCGCTCCCGACTACATCACCAAGGTCGCCCGCCCCGTGCTGGCCCAGAAGGGCGACGCCCTGCCCGTCTCCCTGTTCGACCCCGCGGGCGTGACCCCGGTCGGCACCTCCCGCTTCGAGAAGCGCGGCGTCGCCATCAACGTGCCCGTGTGGATCAAGGAAAACTGCATCCAGTGCAACCAGTGCGCCTTCGTCTGCCCCCACTCCGCCATCGTCTCCGCCCTGGTGAACGATGAGGAGAAGATGCGCGCCCCCGCCACCTTCGAGACCCTGCCCGCCACCGGCAAGGAGCTCAAGGGCCTGGGCTTCCGCATCCAGATCAACACCCTGGACTGCTACGGCTGCGGCAACTGCGCGGACATCTGCCCCTCCAAGAAGAAGGCCCTGGAGATGGTCGCCATCGAGACCCAGACCGCCGCTGAAGTGCCCAACTTCCAGTTCTGCGAGACCCTGGCTCCCAAGGACGACCTGATGAGCCGCTCCTCCGTGAAGGGCTCCCAGTTCCAGACCCCGCTGATGGAGTTCTCAGGCGCCTGCTCCGGCTGCGGCGAGACCCCCTACGTGCGCGTGCTGACCCAGATGTTCGGCGAGCGCATGATCATCGCCAACGCCACGGGCTGCTCCTCCATCTGGGCCGGCTCCGCCCCCACCACCCCCTACTGCGCCAACAAGAACGGCCACGGTCCCGCCTGGGGCAACTCCCTGTTCGAGGACTGCGCCGAGTTCGGCTTCGGCATCGGCTTCGCCGTGGCCCAGCGCCGCGAGCTGCTCAAGAGCAACATCGTCGCCGCCCTGGCCGAGCCCCTGTCCGACGACCTGAAGGTCGCCTTCACCGGCTGGCTGGACGGCTACATGGACGCCGACAAGTCCGCCCTGTTCGCCAAGCAGATCAAGTGCCTGCTGGCCTCCTGCTCCGACAAGTCCGCCGCTCTGAAGGCCATCGAGGCTGACGCCGACATGCTGGTCAAGAAGTCCGTGTGGTGCTTCGGCGGCGACGGCTGGGCCTACGACATCGGCTTCGGCGGCCTGGACCACGTCATCGCCTCCGGCGAGGACGTCAACATCCTGGTGATGGATACCGAAGTGTACTCCAACACCGGCGGCCAGGCCTCCAAGGCCACCCCCACGGGCGCCATCGCCAAGTTCGCCGCCGCCGGCAAGCGGACCCGCAAGAAGGACCTTGCCCGCATCGCCATGACCTACGGCAACGTCTACGTGGCCTCCGTGTCCATGGGCTACAACAAGCAGCAGCTGATGAAGGCCTTCGCCGAAGCCGAAGCCTACGCCGGCCCCTCCATCATCATCGCCTACGCCCCCTGCATCAACCAGGGCATCAAGCGCGGCATGGGCAAGACCCAGGAAGAAGAGCGCCTGGCCACCGCCTCCGGCTACTGGCCCATCTTCCGCTACAACCCCATGCTGAAGGCCGAGGGCAAGAACCCCCTGACCATCGACTCCAAGACCCCCGACGGCACCGTCGCGGACTTCATCATGGGCGAGAACCGCTTCGCCGCCCTGGACAAGATGATCCCCGACACCGCCAAGCAGCTGCGCGCCACCCTTGAAAGCGACGTGATCGACCGCTGGGTCCAGCTCTGCTCCCTGGCTGGCGTCGACTCCGGCATCGAGGCCGCCAAGGCTGCCGACGCCGCCGCCGTGGCCACCGGCTTCGAAGGCTGCACCCTGAGCTCCACCGCCGAGCATACCGGCGGCGACGGTGAGCCCTGCGACGACGGCCGCGCTGGCAAATAACCCACACCCATAATCCGCCCCGGGCGGCCGCAAGGCCGCCCGGGGTGCATATTTCCCGAGATTCCTGCCGCCCATCCCGGCAGGATGCCCCGCACAGCGCAACGCTGTCGCCCCGGGACCGGCTGGAACAAGACTCGTGGCATCGCCCCACCACAACCCCGCCCTACCCGTCGCGAGTCTATCCACGCTGCCCACACACCGGCCGGTCCTACCGAGCGGGGGGAAATGCCCTCTCCCCCCGCTCTTCTTTTATGCACCTCAACCGGTTGTTCCAGGCACGTTCAGTTATCGCTAGTATCACAGAGCGGCAAACGCCGCCGGGGGATGACCGTGAAGATGTATGCCTGCGCCCTGCTCTGCCTGCTGTTGGCCGCCACTCCCGCCAGCGCCAAGTTCGTGACCCCGCTGCAACTCCTGGAGCAGCTGGATTCCGGTGAATGCTCGAAGAACAACGCGGCCAGGGGCGATATCCTGGGTGTGTACGACAGCTTCGAAGGCACTCTCTACGCCCAGCAGGAAAGCCTCTCAGAGGATGAACTGATCCGCTTCGTCGGCTCCTCCCTGCGAACCCCGGCGAAGGAGACGAGCTTCTCCGCGCAGGTGCTCATCATGCAGGCCCTGGAGGCCTACTTCAAAGCCAAGGAAGGGACGTACACCGTGCGGCCCCAGCCCTTCTCCCATCCGTGAAGGCGCTCCAACAGCGGGTTTGCAGGCGCGCTCGCTGTATTTCAGGGACCAAACCTTTCCGATTTGAAAGATGACCAGAATTTAATGAAACCACTTGAGGTGGGCCGATTCATGCGCTAAAATACTGAAAACCTTTCGAGAGGAGCTTTTCTCATGAAGAAATTGCTTGTTGCTTGCCTGGTCATGGCCATGACCCTGCCCGCCGGCGCCGCCCTGGCCGCCGGAAAGAAGGCCCCCAAAAAGGAAGCCGCCAAGAAGTGGGAATGCACCATGGGCGACAAAAAGATCATGACCGCCACCCTGGACGAGTGCATGAAGATGGGCGGCCTGGTTATGAACTACCCCGGCCCCGCGCCTGCCAAGGCTGCCGCGAAGGCCCCCAAGGCCAAGAAGAAATAGGGTTCAGCCTTCCGGCGCCGATTTCTTCACCGGCGGGGGCATCCGGAAGCCCCCGCCGGTATTTTTTCCTCCACCTGCCTTCAGGATTTCCTTCCGCCCTGCTTGAGCTCCTTCCCGACCTTCCAGCACGGAGCGACCTCCCCCCCTAGGGACCAGTACTTCACGCTGGTCATGTCGAAGAGCAGAGGCCTGAGTGCCGCGATGTCGATCTTGCCCTCCTTGAGCACGGCCTCGTCCGCATAGGTGGCCACGATCTCGCCCACGAAAACGTCGTGTGTCCTGAAATCCACCACCCGGTCCAGCCTGCACTCCATGCACACGGGGCACTGGGCGATCATGGGCGCGCCCTGCAATTCGCCGTTGAAGATTTCGAACAGCGTGGACTTGTCCGTGTTCTTGCCCGAGACGATGCCCACGTAGTCCGTCTCCTTGACCATGTCCTCCGAGGGAATGCACACGCTGAAGGTCTTGTTCTCGTGGATGCCCCGCACGGAATAATGGGCCCGGTTCACCCCGATGGAGATGTACTGGGGCTGGCCGTGATTCATGATGCCCACATGGGCGATGGCCAGAAAGTTGGGGCGCCCGTCCACCACGGTGCCCACGATGGTTGTCAGCGAAGGGTACATGGCGTTGGCTGGACCGAGTTTGCGTTTCATCGTCCTGCTCCGTTCTGGTCTAGGTGTTGAAGGAATGCGCTCCCGTGTGGCAACAGTTGCTTGCGCAAGCAAATTTTACGGCCCGACAAATAACGCGGCTTTTCATGTTCCCGCATGATCTCACCGCTCTCCGAGCTTCTTCGCGGCCTTGTGGATGGACTGGGTCAGCTCCTGACCGCCCTGTTCCCCAAGCACCTCTGAGTAGGCCCGGTGCAGGCCCTTCCAGGCCGCCGCGATCTTCGGGGCCAACTCCCTGGCCTGATCCGTGGGGTGGATGCTGGCGCTCTTGCCCTGCGTGCGGCGCTCGATGAGCCCCCTGGCCACCAGGGCGTCCGCCAGCCGCGTGACCGTGGATGGCGCCAGGTTCAGGCAGCCCGCCAACTCCCCGGAGGATATCCCGGGATTCTCCAGCGCCAGCATGATGAGGAACGCCTGGGATGGCGACAGCCCCAGCGGCTTGAAGCACTCCTCCCCGAGCCGGGTAATGGCTCGGGCCAGGGTGTTGGCCGTGAAGTACAGGCAGTTGTTCAAAAGGCGGTCTGAATCCATGCGCCCTCACTTGCTTGCGCATACAACTATCCAGACGACAGACGGCGGTCAATGGGAATCTTCCTGACCGGCTGATCCTGCAGTGGAGAGAGTCCCGTGCAGAGCGCTGTGAGGATGGAAACGGGCCTCTTCCCGGCCTGGCCAAAACCTGAAACCGAAACGGGGTGCGCGCCGGGACTGACGCCCTCCTACGGGCCTCTCCGGCGGCACCCAAGCGTGAATAGAGACGGCCCTTGCGTGGGAAACATTCCCGCGCAAGGGCCGCCCGACCGGGGAGAACCCGGAGGCGGCTCCAAGCCGCCCCCGGAACAACGTACTATTTCAGGGCGTCGGCAAGCAGCTCCAAGGTGTGCTTCACCTTGATCTTGGAGCCTTCCTTGTCGAAGCCGCCGCGGATCTGCATGACGCAGCCGGGGCAGTCCATGGCCACGGTCTTGCAATCGGTGGCCTTGATGTTGGTGAGCTTGCGGGTCAGGATCGGCTTGGAGATCTCAGGGAACTTGATCGAGTAGGAGCCGCCCATGCCGCAGCAGGTGTCGCACTCGAACATCTCGTTGATCTCGTAGCCCGCCTGGGTCAGCAGCTGGCGCGGCTCCTTCTCGGCGTGCAGGGTGCGCTTGAGGTGACAGGAGTCGTGGTAGGTGACCTTGCCCAACTCGGCGCCTTCCTTGAAGCTCAGCTTGCCCTCGTCCACCAACTGCTTGACGAAGGTGGAGAAGTCCATGGTCTTGGTGGCCAGCCGGCGGGCCTTGGGCAGCTTGTCGCGCTGTCCCAGGTTCTCGTAGACCTCGATGAACTCGTGCTTGAGAGCGCAGGTGCAGGTGGGGCAGGCCGAGATGACGTAATCCACGTCCTTCTCGAGCAGGGCGTTGATGTTGTCCGTGGCGTTGCCCGCGGCAACCTCGTAGGCGCCGTTGTAGCGGGCGGGAGCGCCGCAGCAGGTCTGGCCCTTGGGGAAGGTGACGTTGTAGCCGGCCTTGTTCAGGATTTTCACCAGCTTCTCGCCCATCTCGGGGTAGGCGAAGTCGATGAGGCAGCCGGCGTAGAAGGCCACCTTGCCGGGCAGCACGGGCTGCTTGATGGTGTCGAACACGTCGCGGAAGGGCTTGTCCGCGATGGCGGGCAGGCTGCGGAACTCCGACAGTTCGGAGAGGAACATGGGCAGATGGCGGATGAAGCCGTCCTTGGCCATGAACTTGCCAGCCTTGGAAGCCGCGCGCAGCATGCCGTGGAACAGGTGACGGTTGTTCACCACGGAGAAGATGGCCTTCTGGGTGACGGTCTGGCCCTGCTCCTGCACCAGCCTGCGCCGGATCTCCAGGATCAACGCGGGGATGTCGATCTTGCCGGGGCAGACTTCCTTGCACTTGCCGCACTGAATGCACAGGCCCTGGATGTCCTCGCTCTTCTTGAGTTCGTCGAACCAGGCGGTCAGGATGGTGCCGATGCCGCCGGTGTAGATGTGGCCGAACACGTGGCCGCCCACAAGGCGGTACACGGGGCACACGTTCAGGCAGGAGGCGCAGCGGATGCACTGCAGGGCCTGCTTGAACACGGGGTCGGCGGCCATCTCGGAGCGGCGGTTGTCCATGAGGACGATGTGCATCTCCTTCATGGTGCCGTCGTCGTTGGGCGTGGGGCCGGTGATCAGGCTCACGTAGCTGGTGAGCAGCTGGCTGGTGGCGCTCTTGGGCAGGGCAACCAGGATGGGGGCGGCGTCGGCCCAGGTGGGCACCAGCTTCTCCAGGCCCACCAGGGCCACGTGGATCTTGGGCAGGGAGGTGGTCAGGCGGGCGTTGCCCTCGTTGGTGACCAGGGCGATGGTGCCGGTCTCGGCGATGGCCATGTTGCCGCCTGAGATGCCCATGTCGGCTTCCAGGAACTTGGAGCGCAGCTCCTTGCGGGCCACCTTGACCAGGCGGGGGATGTCGTTGGACAGGCGCTCGTGGACCTCCTTGCTGAACAGGTCGGCCACCTCGTCGCGAGTCATGTGGATGGCGGGCATGACCATGTGCGAGGGTTTTTGCCCGGCCAGCTGGATGATCCACTCGCCCAGGTCCGTCTCGTTGACGGTCAGGCCCTGCTGCTGCAGGTGCTCGTTGAGGTGAATCTCCTCCGAAGCCATGGACTTGGATTTGACGATCTTCTTGACGCCCTTCTCGCGGCAGAGGTTGGCGATGTACTCCTTGGCCTCCTGCGGGCTGCGGGCGCGGAACACCTTGGCCCCGCGAGCGGTGGCCATCTTGGTGAACTGCTCGGCCAGCTCTTCCATATGCTCGGCGGCGTAGCCCTTGATGGCGGCCACGCGGTTGCGCAGGGCTTCGATGTCGATGCCCTCGTAGGCCTTGAGGCGGGCGACGGCGTACGCCTCTGAGAAGCGGCCCAGAGCGCCGCCCAGATTGGGATTATTGAGAGCCTTGTCGACCGAATCTTTGAATGTGGACATTAGTTGGTCCCTCCCAGGTCGTCGATGCAGACCACCACGAGCCGCTGCGGCCCATGCACGCCGATGGTCAGAACGCGTTCGATGTCGGCCGTGCGGCTGGGGCCGGAAATGATGGCCAGGTAGGCGCAGTCCTTGGGGTCGACCTTTTCGAGCAGAGCGGGCATGTCCGGCAGGATCTGGTCGGTGCCGATGATGGCCACGTGGATCCAGGACAGCGAGGAGGCCAGGCGCTCTTCGGCCGGGGTGGAGTTCTGGCACACGGAGCCCGTGTTGGCCAAGCCCCAGTGCATCTGGGTGATGCCGATCTTGGACTGCTCGGCGAAGGTGCGGGTCACGTTGAACTTCAGACCAGGGAACTCCTTCACCAACTCGTCGCGGTCGACACCCTCCAGGAAGGGGCAGTCCGTCCACACCGCGTAGGACTGGGGCTCGTCCGCGATGCCCTCCGTGCCCATGAGTTGACGGATGAAATCCAGGCCCTCTTTTTTGGTGGCGAAGCGGTGCACTTCGGCGCTGACCGCTTCGGCCTTGGCTTTGAACAGATCGAACATGCTTCGGTCCTCCTCGATTAAGGGCTGCGAGTGCGCTGCCCGTTGCAAGCATGCCGCACGCGGTGCGGCCCGTGGAGCGAAATTAGTCACCCTTGCGAGATTTTGCCAAAATAAATTTCAAACAGCTTCAAGAGAGGATGAATGGTGGGCATCCGCGTCCCAAAGGGCATCAGGCGAGGCAGCGCAAGGCTTTGCTGCGGCCTGAACAGCCAACCGGCGTATTGCTTACAACAATTACAGTATGTTACAAAATATGGCCGCCCCAATGGAGCATATTTCGGGCTGAACGGACCGAATATCTGGACCAATGGATGAGGTTTCGCGCCCTGATGATGACCAGGAGGGCGTGCGCAGGCTGCGGCGGCAGCGACCAAAGCGAAGCAATGAAGGATTCCAAAGGAACGAAGTTCCTTTGGCGGGAGAGTCCAGACAGGGCAGCGCCCTCTCTGGCCGCCGGAGGCGTTCCCCGCCGCGCGGCTACAGGTCGAAGTGGGCTTTGAGGTCCTTGGCGTTGTAGCGGCTGACCAGAATCTCCGAGCGTTCCTTGTCGCTCATAATCAGCTTGTAGCTGCCGCCGGACCAGGGAATGATCTCCGCCACGTGGTTCAGGTTCACCAGGTGGCTGCGGTGGGCGCGGAAGAAGCCGTGCGGGGCCAGACGCTCCTCCAACTCGGCGATGGTGGCCTTGGCCGTGTAGCGGCCGTGAACGGCGTGCACGGTGATGCGCCCCTCGTCGCTGGAGACGTAGAAGATGTGCCTGGGGTGCGTGGGCACGATGCGCTCGCCGTCGTAGAGCGGGATGCGCTTCTCCAATTGCTGCGGAGCCGCGGCGGGCGCGGGCTGGCTTGGCTGGCCTTCGTCCAGGCGCAGATAGCGCCGGGCCTTGTCGATGCTCTTGCGCAGCCTGTCCAGCGTGAAGGGCTTGAGGATGTAGTCCAGGGCGTCCAGCTCGAAGGCCTGCACGGCGTGCTCCTCGTAGGCGGTCACGAACACGAGCAGCGGCTTCCGGGGCAGGTCGTCGAACAGGTAGGAGAGCTCCACGCCGGAGAGCCCCGGCATCTGGATGTCCAGGAACACCATGTCGGGCTGCAGGGTGCGCAGCTCCTGCATGGCAGCCGTGCCGTTGGCCGCCTCCCCCACCACGGTCACGTCCTCGATGCGCCCCAGCAGGTAGCGCAACTCGCGCCGCACCGGGCCTTCGTCGTCGATGATGAACACGTTCATTGCGGCGTCACCGGAACGATGGTCGGGATGGTGAAGGAGATGGTGGTGCCCTCGCCCGGCGCGCTCTCGATCTTCAGGCCGTGTTGCGCGCCGTGGATGGCCACCAGACGCGCGTTGACGTTGCGCAGGGCCAGACCGGTGCCCCTGCGCGGGGGAGCGCCGCCGCTCTCGTCCAGCAGGGAGGCGACGGTGGCCGCATCCATGCCCACGCCGTCGTCGCGCACGAAGATGCGGATGACACCGCCTTCGGGGTGTGCCCCGATGACGATCTCACCGCCCTCCTCCTTGGGCATGATGCCGTGGCGCAGGGCGTTTTCCACCAGGGGCTGGAGGATCAGCGGCGGCACGGGGCAGTCCAGCGCGGCCGGATGGATGTCGTAGCTGACGCGCAGCCTCTCCTCGAAGCGGGCGCGCTCGATGGAGAGGTAGTCCTCGCAGTGGTCTATCTCCTTGGAGAGGGGCACGCTCGCGCCGCCGGGCTTGATGTTCTTGCGGAAGAAATCCCCCAGCTTCACGAGCAGGTTGTAGGCCACCTCCGGGTCCGTACGGATGTAGTACATGATGGAGGTGATGGCGTTGAACAGAAAATGGGGGTTGATCTGCGCCTGGAGCATCTTGATCTCGGCGTCCGCGCGCAGCTTCTTCTGCTTTTCCGTCTCGATGAGGGCCAGTTCCGCCTGTTTCTTGCTGGTGATGTCGCGCACGATGGAGATGATGCATTTCTCTCCGCTGATCTCCACCAGTTCGCCCGCCCGCTCGACCGTGATGACCTCGCCGGACTTCAGGCGGTATTGCAGCTCCTGTATCTGGGTGCGGCCCATGCGCAGGAAGGCTTCATCGAGCTCGTAACGCTCCTTGGGGTTGGAATAGATGCCGATGTCAAGCGCGGTCTTGCCCAGCACCTCGGCGCGGGTGAAGCCGGTGATCTTCTCGAAAGCGTCGTTGACGTCCAGATAGGTGCCGTCGGAGAGCCGCATGATGGCGATCCAGTCCGGGCTGTGGCGGAAGATCTTCTCGAACTTCTCCTCGGACTCGCGCAGGCTTGCCTCGATGCGCTTGCGGCGCTGGATGTTCACCCAGAGCGCCAGCAGCATCCCGGACATGAGCAGGAAGGCCACGCCCACGGCCAGCACCTTGCCGGAGTGCTCCTCGTAGAAGGAGGTGGGGCGGCTGACGACCGTGCTGCCCTCCGGCAGCGACTCGGGGGAGATGCCGAAGCGCTTGAGCTGGGCGTAGTCGAACATGAAGCGGTTGGTGCTCTCCTTGACCACGGGGATGCTCCCCGCCCGCTCCCCCGCCAGGATGCGCATGGCCATCTGCGCAGCCAGACGGCCCTGGTCGAACCCGTTGGTGATCATGCCGCCCGTCAGGCCGCGCCCGAGATAGAAATCCCACACGCCGAACACGGGCACCTTGGACTGCCCCGCCACCAGGGAGATGGACTCATTGTAGTCCAGCACGCGCCCGGCCTTGTCCCGGTTGAAGGTCATGAGCAGGACGATGTCCCCCGGAGCCAGGGAGCGCACCTTGGCCAGGAGTTCGTCGGTGGTCAGGTCGTCCAGGTAGACCACGCTGACCTTCTTCTCGAACTCGGGCAGCACTTCGGACAATATCTTCTTGTTGGCCTGCCCCGTTGGGGTGCGGTCGTTGACGACAACCAGCCGGTAGGTGCCCGGGTGCAGCGCGAGGGCCGCGCGCAACGTGCTGCGCACGTCGTAGGCCTCCACCACGCCGGTGTAGGCCCCGGCGCTGTGGGCGATCATGGCCTCGTCGAAGTAGTTGACCCCGCAGAAGACCACCTGCGCCCCGGGGAACAGCGTGTCGCGCCGCGCCAGCAGGAACTGGAAGGCGTCGTCGTCGGTAGCGATGATCACGTCGAAGCGGGAATTGGCGTACTTGCGGCCGTAGTAGGTGGCCAGGCGTTCGCTGTCGGCGGGCTGGGCGTAGCGTTTGGCGTCCATGTATTCGGTGAACACCTCCAGCCCCGGCTTGCCTTCGAGCACCGAGCCGATGCCCGCGTCCTCGCTGTCGGTCCAGGCCAGGCCCTTGTGGTAGGAGTGCAGCACCAGCACCTGCCTGCGCTCCTGAGCGGAGGAAAACGCCTGGGAGGTAGGCGGCTCCGCCTTCTGCGGCTGCGCCTGGGCCTCCGCGCGGCCATGCGCGGCGAGCAGCGCCAGGACTGCCGCCAATGCCGCCAACCGGAGGATTCGGGAGAAGGACGCGATCATGGACGGGCCCTGGTGGTTCATGATGGAGACGAACATGCTGGAAAACGGCCTTGTCCTGAATCAATAGCATGTTCCCCGCCGCAAGGGAATGGGCGGGCCGGATGGCGCAGGCACGGCCGGAAAGCCGCCTGCCAGCCCTGGATCAAGCTGGGAGGGAAGAGAATCCCGCAAATCTGGGGGCCAGGGCGGCAACCCTGGCCCCGTTTCTGCGACATTGGACGATTAGGAAGCCTGCTTGGCCTTCATCATCTTGCGGCGCTCGCGGATCATTTTGGTGTCCGCGGCCATGTCCTCGAAGGCGGCCTGGATCACGGCGTCGAAATCGGCCAGCTTGCCGCCGTGCGCCTTGATGTATGCTTCCGCGGCGGCCTTGTCCGCAAAGGCCCACTTGGCCCGCTTGCTCATCACGCCCGTCTGGTCGCCGCCGAGGACCCAATAGGCCTTCTCGGCGTCGATGAGCTTCTTTGTGCCGTAATCGCCCACCAGGATTTTGACCGGAACCTTGTCCAGGCTCACGGCCATTTCCAGTACGGCGCAGTGCAGGGAGCAGGCCCCATAGGAGGAGCCGTCCTCGAATTCAAGAAGCATGCGCGAATGGGCGAACTTGCCCCGGTTCATGCCGCACAGCGGGCAGGAGGGGTGGGCTTTGACGTCGGGGTCCATGGAGGCCATGTCGCCTGATCCGGCCATGTCGCCGTGGCCGTGCATGCCCCCCTGGGCGGCTGGGGCCTGCTGACCGTGCATGCCGCCCTGGGCTGGGGGAGGCGTCTGGGCCATAGCGGGTGAAGAGACAAAAAGACAGCACGCCAACAAGGCCGTGAGCATGATGGATTTACAGCGCATTCAATCACCTCCTGAATCGGTTGACAATTCGTGGATATTGGCGGGGTGGCTGTCGCAGCCGCCCTGCCCCGCACCGGTGACGGCACAGCAGGGAGTCTGAAGGTATCATCTCTACAGGGAGAATACCTATTAAGCATATCCTGTAGCAGACGCGTGATCTTGCCGCAAGAGTCCATGCACAAATTCCATTGCACTCTGCACGCAGCATTGAAAACACCATAAAAACATAGCGCTCACCATCCGCTCAGCCTCTGCAGCAATTCCGTACAGCGCACACCGGCGCAGACACCGTCACGCAAATTATCAATTTCGACCAAAGCAGTTCGGCTGTTTCAATCCCTAGACATGGCCCCCGAACACTCATGTCATTGGCGGATTGCAGGGCGAGATACACAAATCATCCCATTTTGATCCAATATATACAAGGACACAGGTTCGGCCGCGAGCCTTTCCTTGCATGCCGCGCGGAAACGGCCACGACACCGGATCGAGCCCCCAGCCAACCGCCTGGCCTGGAGGCCCCCCAAGGAAACGTGCTTTGCCCCAGCATCGCGGATAGGCGGATCTGCGGGCGCCGGGCTAAACACCGCCGACGCGCGATCCGGCCACCACGAAGACGGGGTCGCTCGTCAGCAGCTTGGGGAAATGCGGGTCATCGACCGGCCGCCACCAATTGCGCACGGAATGGGTTGAAAGCTCTGTGAACAGCCTGGATTCGCTGATGAGTTGGCTGACGAACCCCACGCGCTCGAATTCGTGAAGCTCGCTCCACACGGCTATGGCCTTGGTCGGGAAATAACGGTCAGAAAAGCCGACTAGCAGCCTGCCGCCGGGTTTGAGGACCCTGGCGCACTCGGCGATGATCCCGGCTGGCTGGATCAGATACTCGAGGGACAGGCTGATCAGGACCGCGTCGAATGCGCCCGGCCCAAAGGGGAGCCGAGGGTCCGCGTTCAGGTCCTGGACGACATGGTCAACGAGACGGGGGTTGGCGGCCATTTCCTCGCGGTTGAGGCCCAGGCCCACGACGCGCGCGGGGTGGCCGGAGGGCAGATGCGTGGCGAAACTCGACATGAGATCGAGGACCAGCGCCCCCGGCTCGACAAACCTTGCGTGGATTCCCGCCAGATGCGCCGATGCCTGGGCGTCCACGTGGTTGACCATCCTCGGCGAGGCGTAGAACAGGCCGTCGGGGCCGTCATCCTTTCGCCTCAGGGCCCCTGGGGCTTCAAAGATCGTCGGCCTGCCGTCACGGAGGCAGGCCTGCATCCCCGGGCCGAAGTCGCAGACGCGCTCCACGATGTGGCTGAGCGCCCCGCCGGTGTCACCGGGTTTGGGGCGCACGTCGGCCACCTCAACCGCCAGGCGCAAGAACCGGCCGGCCATGGGGTGGTTCAGGTCAATGGTGAGGCCGTCCGGCGACGCATCCAGGACGCGGGCGGGCCGGATATTCTGGGGAAGCACGCCAGGCAGCCCCTCAAAGAAGCCTTGGGGATAGAAACGGCCGACTTGCGGTTGTATCTCGCGGTGTTGAGCCGACTGCGGTTTGAATGATTTTCGCGGCAGGGAGCGTACCAACCGCTCGTCCCAGTCAGGCATGACAGCCCCTGGGGCGTAGTCGAAGGCGGCTTTTTCCCCGGGGCGAAGGCCGGTGATGGCTTCCTTGACGCCCGGAGGATAGATGTCCCTCCAGGGGTTGGCGTTGCGCAGCAGATAGCGTTCTTCATGCAGGGCCTCGGGGCCTTGCCAGGTGATGGTCAGATCGAGAGTGGCGTGAGTGTTCTCGCTTAAGCGGATCAATGTCTCCTTCTTTGCTCACCCTGAATTGGGTTCAAAGGTTGTTCGAACAATCCGTCATCATGACTAGTAATGCGCCCACTCTCCGTGTCAACAGCACCTCCCGCCGGAGGAATCGACACCCCTGCTGGTTGCAACGCGCCTGCAGTATTACACAAGGTTGAAATCCTCGACGATGATGTCGCGCGGCGACACGCCGCACCTCAGCAACTGGGAGCAGAGCGACTCCATCATCGTCGTCGGGCCGCACAGAAAGAACAATCGCCCGGCAAACCGCTCCCCGACGGCCCTCTCGATGTGCTCGACGCCGAAGCGCCCCGATTGCCTGCTCTCATGCAGGACGTACTCGTAACCTGCGCGCCTGGCGGATTCCTGGCCGCCGAACGGGCTTGAGGCGACCTGGGCCAGGATGTCGTCGTCGAAGCTGGCTTCCGTCCGGTCCTTGCAGATGTAAAACAGAGTGATCCTGGGAGCTTTCCAGTCGCCGGAAAGCTCGGGGTGCCGGGCCTTGAGCAAGGCGTCCATCTCCAGCGAGCGCAACCGCTCCTCAGTATGCAGTGCCACATGCCACATGCCGATGAACGGGGTTATGCCGATCCCCGCCCCGATGAAGACGCAGTCCATGCCTCTGGAGAAGAAGGGCTGGCTGAATCTCCCATAGGGTCCGTACACGTCTGCCCTGTCGCCGGCCTTGAGGCGGCCGAGCGAGCGCGTGTGGTCACCGGCCTCCTTGATGCCCAGCTTGAAACGGCCGTCGAGCGAGTAGCCCGAGGCTATCGAATACGGATGGGGTTCCGGCGAAATGGAAGGCTTGCGGATCACCAGGTAGACGAACTGACTGGCCTTGAAGTTCATTGGGCTGCCCAGGGGGCGAAGTGTCAGCTCCCGGACTTCGCCTATGGATTCGATCCGCTCGATCTCATACGCATGGCGGGGGCCGAACCGCCCGTATAGAAAGCGGATGTACACCCATGACGCGGCAGACACCAGGAGCATGGCCCAGAAGGTGACGCGCAAGGGGGCGTAGCGGGCCACATCCGCATGGACCAGATACACATGGACCATGACGACCACGAACACAGGCCCGAGAAGCTCATGCAGGCGCTTCCATTGGTCGTATCGCATGAAGAGCCGCAGCGATATCCCGACCAGGGCGTACAGCAGGATCATCGCCGCGGTCCCGGCGTACAGGCCGAGTGAATAGGAGTCGGCAGGATTCAAGGCCGGCGTGAAATAGGAGAGAAAAGCCACCGGATCCGGGAGCCTGTGCGCCGCGAGGAAGGCGGGATGCAGCGCGATCACCAGGCAGAGCGCTTTGCCGAGCCGCTTGTGGACCTGATAGACCTTGTCCAGGCCGCCGAAATGATCCTCCATGACTCTGAACCTGGCGGAAAGGACGACGCACCAGCACATCAACGCCGTGGCGCTCAGGGAGGCGGCCTTGGCGACGTACTTGTACCCGTCGTCGAACCAGTCGTCATAGGCCCACTTGCAACCCAGCCAGAGCAGCAGCAGCGCCCCGGTCGACACCCAAACGGGCCACATGCGCAGGTGGAACCGTGAGGTCGTCAGCACTGGAGAACTCCCCCCTACCTTCTGAAGCCCGACTGGAAGCCGTCCTGCCGTTGCCGCTTGAACCGGACGCCCTTGTCGATTTCGACCACGAAATAGGCGATCAGCCCCACGGCTCCGGCCTTGGCCCAACTCGCAAGGCCGACGGGCGCCGAATGGAACATGACGTTCATGACCGGAGCATAGGTGAACAACGCCTGCAGCGCCATCATCAGCGCCGTTCCCCCGAGAACCCAGGGGTTGCTCCAGAAGCCGAGGGCGAAAGGGGATCTCCTGAATGAGCGACTGTTGAAGAGGTAAAACGTCTCGACGATCACGAAGACGTTCACGGCCACAGTCCTGGCCTGAGCCTCGCTGCCGCTGGCGGCCAGCTCCCATTTGAACAGCCCGAAGGCGGCAAGCAGCAGGATGCCGCCCACCAGGACGATTCTTTGGAAAAGCTCGCGGTCGAGGATCGGATGGTCGGCCTTGCGCGGGGGCCTGTCCATGAGTCCCGGCTCCTTGGGCTCGAAGGCGAGCGTCATGCCGAGAAACACGGCGGTCGTCATGTTGATCCACAGTATCTGCACCGGCAGGATCGGCAACGCTCCCCCCAGAAGCACGGCCACGAGGATGACAAGCCCTTCGCCAAGGTTCGTGGGCAGGGTCCAGACGATGAACTTCAAGAGGTTGTCGTAGACGCCCCTGCCCTCCTCCACAGCGGCCTCGATCGTCGCGAAGTTGTCGTCGGTGAGGACGATGTCCGCGGCCTCCTTGGCGGCCTCGGTCCCGCCCCGCCCCATGGCCACGCCGATGTCGGCCTGGCGGAGCGCCGGAGCGTCGTTGACCCCGTCCCCTGTCATGGCCACGATCTCGTCCCTCTTCTGGAGCGCCGTCACAAGCCGGAGCTTCTGATCCGGGTCCACGCGGGCGAATATGCCGATGGAGCGGGCCTTCTCTTCGAGCTCCGCGTCAGACAGCTTCGCCATCTGCGCCCCAGTGAGATAGTCGCAGGTGGCGGGGTTGCTGCAGGAATCGCCGCCCAACCCGAAGACGCCGCCGATCGCGGCCGCAGTCAGGGCGTGGTCTCCCGTGATCATCTTCACCTGGACGCCAGCCTTCTTGAAGGAGGCCACGGCCTGTATCGCCTCGGGCCTTGGCGGGTCGATCATGCCCTGCAGGCCGAGGAATTCGAGGCCCTCCGACAGGTTCTCGTGATGCAACGTCTGGACCCCGGCGGGCATGATCTTCCTGGCAATGGCCAGCACCCGCATCCCTTGGGCGGCCATGCGCTCGGCCTCCGCCTTTACAGCCGTTGCCTCGAGGGTGGATACGGATCCGTCCGGATTCACCTGCGACGACGCCCTGCCCAGCACGATCTCCACCGCGCCCTTGACGAAAGCGATCGGGGCCTCCCCCTCCCGGCCGTGAAGGGTCGCCATGTATTGATGCTGCGATTCGAACGGCAAGGCGTCCAGACGCGGATGCAGCACGGACGAAACCAGCGCATCGAACCCCGCCTTGGCGGCGGCCACCAGCAACGCCGCCTCGGTGGGGTCGCCTATGACGGTCAGGCCGGCCTCGCCCGGCTCCAGCCGCGTGTCGTTGCAGAGGACGCCAGCCAGCAGCGTGCCGGACAACGACTTGTCGGCCGGGTCGGCGTTCTCCACGGCGCCGGCCGCCTCGTACCCGGACCCGCTGACCGGATGTGTCGTTCCTCCGGAGTATATTTCCGTCACGGTCATCTGGTTCTGGGTGAGCGTGCCAGTCTTGTCGGAGCAAATGACCGTCGCGCCGCCGAGAGTCTCCACGGCGGGCAGTTTGCGCACGACCGCGCCTCTGGCCGCCATCCGGGAAACGCCGATGGCGAGGATCACCGTCACCGCGGCGGGCAAGCCTTCCGGTATGGCCCCCACCGCCAGCGCGACCGAGGCCATGAACATCTCGGCGGCCGGCTCCCCCCTGATGACGCCCGCCAGGAAGGTCAACGCCGCGAGCCCCAGGATCGCCCACAGCAGAAAAGTGCTGAATGCCTCGATTTTTCGCGTCAGAGGGGTAGCCAGATCGTCGGCTTCAGACACCAGCGTCGAGACCTTCCCCACCTCCGTGCCCTGCCCGGTAGCGACAACCAGGCAGAGGGCCTGGCCGTAGGTGACGAGCGTCGTGGCGTAGGCCATGTTCCGCCTGTCTCCCAGAACGCTCTCCAGGGGGACGACGCCGGGGTCCTTCTCAACCGGGAGCGATTCACCGGTCAGCGCGGATTCGTCCGTCATGAGGTTCTTGGATGCGATCAGCCGCAAGTCCGCAGGGACCTTGTCTCCAGAGCGCAGGATGACCACGTCGCCAGGCACCAGCTCCTCGGCGGAAATCCGCTGGGTTTTCGCCTCCCGCAGCACCACGGCCTCGGTCTTCATCGACTTGGCCAACGCCTCCAGGGCGTCGACGGCCTTCGCCTCCTGGACATAGCCCACTATGGCGTTCAGCAACACGACGCCAATGATGACCAGCGAATCGACCGGACTGCCAAGAAGGGCCGTGACGGCTCCGGCGCCCAGCAGGATATAGACGAGCGGCTGATGGAACTGGAGCAAAAAACGCCGCAGGGGCGACTTGCCCTTTCGTGGCTCCAGCGCATTGGTTCCGAACGTTTTGAGGCGGGCCTGAATATCGGACGGGCTCAAGCCCCGGTCAGGGTTGGTGCCCAACAGGCTGGTGACTTCGGCCGCCGTGAGACTATGCCAAGCCTGGCCCTTCAATTGGTCCATGCGGATGACTCCGATGCCTTGTTGCGTGGCCACGAGGGCATGGCCCCCATGACACGTTTCATGAGAGGGACTGCATATTAGGATAGGCCTTTGGCATCCAACTGTCGCCTCATCTTTCGCGCCTGATATTGCCTGGCAAGATTCAATGTGACGAAATAGGACACCACAGCAGTAGGTATACCCACTATCACACCGCCCGCGTTGAGAATCAAGGCTATCTTCCACCCTGTATCGAAGATGAACTCAGTGCTGAACCAATCCAGATTGGTATAGAAACTCAATGGATTGATGTCTATGCCAGGGAACGCGCGTTTACCGACATAATAGAATGCCGCAAAGAGCGGCGGGACCGTCACTGGGTTCGACACCCATGCTCCGGCGAAGGCGGCCAACTTGCTCCCCCCGAATACCCAGCACAGCCCTATGGCCCAGATGGATTGGAACGGTATGATTGGAATGAAGCCTACGAAAACACCGAACGCCAAGCCCAGAGCGATCTCCTTCGGCGTTTTCTTGATGCGAAGAACCGTCAGCCATTTCCGTTTCAGCAGTCGAAGGCAGTGGAATTTGTCATTTGTCCGCATGAGTATTCTTAACCACCTGAGCGAGATTGTTCAACCCAGGCAACTACTAGTAATATCTATCTTTATCTGCAGAATTGCCTACTTCGAAACCACCCGAAAGACTCCCTTCAACAGCAGGAAGCCCACCCTGATCATTTATCCTGACTTCTGGGTTTCCCGCAACACGCAGTTGGAGGGACGGCCTTCAGCAGCGGCGGCATGGCCAAGGCTTAAAGCTACGACGCCGCCGGGAACGCTTGCCCACACTGGCTGTCTCGAACACCAGTCGGGCGTTGCCCAGGAACCGGTCTCGCCACCGGTAATACTGCGCCTGGGAATGCCGTGCTCATTGCACAGCCCACCGACTGGCCGTCCTCGAAGCCCTTTGAGGACGATGAGCGCCTTATGCTCTGTGGTCCATTTCCGTCGTTTCATGGCCGATCTCCTCCTCGGAGTCAGCCACGGAAATTCAGTTGGCGCAAACGCTCACCAAAGCGGGGGCAGGATACTTGGAACAGTGCCGAGCAGGTCACCTTCTCAGTAATCGAATTTCCAGTTGACCCCCACTCCCGTTTTGGAATCCAGGCCAATCCTACTCTCCACGGTGATGTTCTTGGTCACGTCAACCTCCACGGAGACCGCCCCGCTGCTGCCCGCCAAGCCTTGGCTGGCCTCCACGTAGACTCCATCGGCCACGTACTTGCCCGCCGCCACGGTGCTCTGCCCGAGGCTCTTGCCCGTGGACTTGACCCCCAGATAGTCGAGCCCGGCCAGTTTGCGCGTCGCGCCCAGAAAGTCCAGTGACCCGCCCGCCCCGCTCATGGAGGCCACGGCCTGGGCCAATTGCAGGGCCTGCGGCGGGGTCAGCGAGGAGACGCTCTGCCCGAAGAGCACCCTGGCCAGAATCTCGTC
The DNA here is from genome assembly GCF_022808695.1 of Fundidesulfovibrio soli. Classification (NCBI taxonomy): domain Bacteria; kingdom Pseudomonadati; phylum Thermodesulfobacteriota; class Desulfovibrionia; order Desulfovibrionales; family Desulfovibrionaceae; genus Fundidesulfovibrio; species Fundidesulfovibrio soli. The sequence continues at coordinate 59,039 of NZ_JAKZKW010000006.1, read as the reverse complement.
GCGGGGCACCGCCGGGTCGGAGGTGAACTCGATCTTCGGACGGGTCGCGCTCCCGCTCACGAGGATGCTGGCGGTGATGTCCCCCGCCTGTGTTTTGGCCTCCATGTCGAGCATGGGCACCGGAGGATTGGTACCGGTAAAAGTCACCTCACCACGGGCGAGATCGAAATTCTTGCCGAAGAAGTCCAGTTGCCCCTTCACGATGCGGATGTCGCCTTCGATTTCGGGCTCGCCCGGCGTTCCCTTCACACGCAGGTTTCCGGCCCACATGGAGTCGAGCCCCATCCCCCGCACGAATATTCTGCCGGGGAAGTCCACGGACACGTCCAGGTCCACCGGGTACGGCTTGGACGCCGCCGCGGGCTTGGCCCCCGCTGGGCCCGGGCGCCCGGCCATCTCCACCGGGATGGGGACGGCGCTCGGCGGGATGCGGTCGGGGATGTTCACCTCCACCGGGCCTACGTTCACGCTGCCCGCGACCTTGGCCCCGCCCGAATTGCCCTTGGCGGCAACTTTGGCGGAGAGCATTGCCGTGGCCATATCCATGCGCACCGGTGTGAGCTTGTCCAGCACCACCGAGGCTTCGAAAGGGAAGCCGCCCTGAGGGTAGAGGTCGGCCTTGCCGGAGACCGTAAGGCTGCCCTGCCCCGCGTCACGGGCCGTAAAGGTCTTGATGGCCAATTTCGTGCCTTCGGCCTCCAGGTCGAGGGAGATGTCCCGCAGCCTCGTCCCGGTGGTGACGTAGTCCGCCTGACCGCCCGCGAGTGTGGCCCGCCCTGAAACCAGGGGGGCGGAAAGCCGGCCCGCGACGCTGAAGTCGGCCTTGAGCGTGCCCTTGAGGCTGAGCGCCTCGTCGCCGCTCAAGGCTGCCAATTGGCCCAAATCCACGTCGCCGGCCAGGGATGCCTCCAGGGCGGCGTCGCGCGGGACGGCGAAGACGAAGGGGTCGAGACTCAGCCTGGCGGGCAGGGAGGCCTTGCACTCGAACGCCGCGCCGGGCCCGGCCGAAACACGGCAGGTTGCGGCCAGGCGTCCCCCCCCGACGAGCGCTTCGGCGGTCAGCTTCGCGGGCGGGACGTCCCGTCCTTGAACGCCCTTGAGCGAGAGCTGATCCATATTCACTTCGGCTGAGACTCGTGGAGCCGAGGGTGTACCGCTGACCCGGAGCGCGGCCGAGGCCGTGCCGGACAACGCGGGCAGCCCAGCTTTCTCCAGCACGCTGAGGGGCAGTGCGGCCACGTCCGCCGAAAAATCGACCTTGCCGGGCTTGAGGGCGCCGGACGCTGTTACGGCCGCCCCGGCCAGCGAGAGGTGCAGCCCGTCCAGGTTCAGCACGCCCGGGCCGAAGCCGGCGGTGGCAGGCCGGGTCAGAACGAGCTTCAGCTCCCTGGCCGAGGCTTCGAGCTTGTCAAGGCGGAGCGTGCCCCCGCCCGGCGCGGGCGCAAACGACCCGCCCATGGCCATCTCGAAACGCTCGGGGAGCGAACCCTTGGCCGCGATGCTGAAATCGACGATCCTCCCCCCGCCGTGGGCTTCGGCCTGGAGGCTCTCCACCGCCGCGTCAGCGGCCGTCAGTCCGGTCATGACGAGCGTCAGGTCGCCTTGCGGCGTGCGCAGAACATCCGTGAAGGAGCAGGAGAGCTCGGCCTTTTTCAAGCCAAGGCCCTCGGCGGCCAGACCAGAGGCATTCAGGCGGGCGGCGGCGTCCTGGCGCGGGCCTGAAGAAGCCAGGGAGGCGTCGGCCAGCACGCGTCCAGCCATTTTCCTGTTCAGGAATGCCCCCAGCGGGGCAAGCTCCGCCGAAGCCTTGAGCTTGCCCGAGGCGGTCCTGTGCTCCAGGGCGGCGTCCAGGTTGCCCGAGAGGGTGAGCCCCGGACCCGTGGCCTGAAGATTTGTCAGCGAAAGCCTCTGCCCCGCGAGGAGGAAGCCCGTGGACGCGGCCAGCCTGCCCTTGCCTTTGTCCGCCCGCAGCTCGAATGTCCCGCTCACCCCGTCCTTCGCGGGCGCGGCTTCGAGGCGCAGCGCGGCCTGGTCGAGCCGCGTGCTGTCCAGGACGAGCGCCTTGCCTTCCACATCGAGCTTAACCTGAGGAGCATCCGTGACTCCCGAGACCTTGGCCGTGAGCGTGGCCGAGCCGCCAAGCTTCATCCCGGCCAGGGGGGCCAACGCGGCGAGCTCCGGGGCGTTGGCAGTGGCCCGCAGATCCGCCGTGCGCTCGGCCAGGTCGTAGGAGCCGGACGCCTCGGCCCGCAGCGCCAGCGAGGCGACACGCAACTCCTTGAGCGTGACGCGTTTCCCCCCGGCGAGGCTCGCTTCCACGCGCAGGTTCAGTTCGCGCCCCAGGGCCGCCGCGAGCTTTGGCCCCAGGTCATCCTTGCCCTCCCTGCTCCCCGTGTGCGGCGCAAGCTCCGTGAGCCCCGCATCCAGGCTCACCACGAAATCCTCCGTGCGGAGATCGCCCGTAAGCTTGGCTGCGAGGGCCGTTTTTCCACCGAGCCCGACGCCAAACGGAGCCAGAACGGAGGCGAGGTCAGGTGAGGAGAGCCTGAGTCCGGCCGCGAGCGGTCCGCCAGGGTCCACGTCAGCATCCAGGCCGCCTTCCACGGCCAACGCCCCGGCAGTGACGCCGAACGCCGCCGGGTCGGCGACGTTCAGCGCGAAGTTCAGCCTCGGAGCCAGCCCCATGGGCCCGCTGTCGCCGCGCACGACGGCCTTGGCGCTTTCGGTTGTGACGGACAAATCCTCCACAAGGACTCGCCATTGCGGCGCCTGGAGCCCGGCGGAGGTCATCACTCCCGCAAAGGCCAGCTCCACCCGGGAGCCCAGCGCGTCGCGGAGCCGGGCGGATACAGGCAGAAAGAAGGGGTTGAGGCCAAGGTTGAGCCCCAGCCTGGCGTCGTCTGTCGAGCTGCGGCCGAGATTCGCCGAGAGCGTACCGGAGAGGATTTCGTCCTGGCCAGCCCGCGCCGCGAGCCTGGCCTGCCAGCCGGACAGCGGGCCCTCGCCGTTCAGGGAGGCCGCCAGTGATACGTCGGGCGCGAGTCCCGCCAGGGCGGCGGCCATGCCGCCCGGGCCCTCCGTGAGCGACAGCTTCAGCCGGGCGGTTCGCGCGCCGGGATCAAGGCGGCTTTCGAATGCGATGTTGGTGGGCGCGGATGCGGACGAGCCGTCACCGCTCTCCCACACCGCGGCGGATATCTCGGCGTCCACGGCTCCGCCCGCGGCCAGAGCGTGCAAGGAGGCCCGCCCGGCGAGCGCCCGCCCGGCCAGTTGGGCGCCCAGGCTCAGCCTGTCCACATCCACCTGGACCTCGGCGGTCACGGGGATGGGCTTCAGAGCGTCCAGGAAGGCCAGCGGGGGCGAAGGGGGCTCGCCCGGTCCCTGGTCTGGCCCCCGGTCCGGCGGCAGCACAGGGGTCCGGCGCAGGGCCGCCTGGCCGGCCGCCAGCCGGAGGGAGGCCAGCCCCCGGCCAAAGGGCCAGGGCGAGAGCGATAGGGCCGTGTCCGAGACGGCCAGCCATTCCCCGTCCTTGTCGGCGATGCGTAGCGAGGCGATCCTCACGGTGAAGGGCAACGCCCCCTCCGGAGTTGACAGTACGAGCTTCCAGCCCAGCTCGCGCTCGCAGTACTCCACGGCGGCATCGGCCAGGAGGCGCTTGGCCCAGGGGGTCTGGGCGGCCGCGTACGCCGCGAGGACAAACGCCAGGCAACCTGCCGACAGCCAGGCCGCCCATTTGCCCGCAATCTTGAGCGTCTCGCGCGAAAGTCCGAACCCCATGTTTTACCTACCCTGCCGGTCCGCGATCTTGACGAAGCAGCATGACGTATCCCGAAACTGCCACGCTAGAAGGCCTGGCCCAGGCTGATATAAAGCTGGAACACGTCGTCCACGTTCCTCCGGCGGTTGAGCGGCGTGGCTACGTCCACCCGGAACGGCCCGATGGGCGTGAACACCCGCAACCCCGTGCCCGCCCCCAGCAACAGGCCCTTGCCCGGTTCGGGATACTCGGCCTCAAAGGCGTTACCGCCGTCCATGAAGAAAACCAGCCCGAACATCTCGGTCAGGCGAATCCGCAGCTCGGTGCCGAAATCGAAAATGGAGCGCCCGCCGAGCGGTTTGTCCCCGCGCAGCGGCCCCGCGCTCTGATAGGCGTAGCCCCGGATGGACCCGCTGCCGCCCGCGTAGAAACGGATGTCCGGCGGCAGAAGCCGCGAGGCCGAGACGCCGGAGATGGTGCCCAGCGAGGCCCGCGTGGCCAATATAAGCGACGGTTTCTCCAGCAGGCGCAGGTAGTGCGAACCGGCGGCGACCGCCTTCACGAAGTTGAGGTTCGTACCCTGCGCGTCCACCCAGGGCGTGGCATTCACGGCGAACATCCAGCCTCTCGATGGGTTGAGCGGGTCGTCGCGCGTGTCGGCCGAGAGCCCCAGCGGGACGGAGGCCAGATTGTAGCGGGTGTTGACCGCACTCGGATTGGCGGCGTCGTCGTAGACCAGACTGGACCGGTAGCCCAGGCCGACCTGGGCCGAGACCTGTTCGCCCAGCTTGCGCGAGATTTTGAGCTCCCCGGTGGCGTTCTGGCCGTGGTAGGCCTTCGTGTTCTCGTCGGCGGCCCTTACCCCGGCCAGCAGGCGCTGGCGCTGGTCCAGGAAGAAGGGGTTCTCGAAGTTGGCCTCGAACACCTTGCTGACCTGCGACACCGCCAGATGGAGCTTCAGGCGTTCGCCGTTGCCGAAGAGGTTGCGGTGCTCCCAGTTAACCTGCGCCCCGGGCCCGTCATCCGTGTTGTAGGTCACGCCGCCCTTGAAGGTGCGCGGCTTGCGTTCGGTGACCTGGGCCTCCACTTCGACGCGCCCCGGCTCTTTGGGAAGAATCTTAGGGGCTGCCGTGGCCTTGGCGAAGAGCCCCAGATCCGCGAGGCGCTGCTGGAAGAGATCGACCTTTTCCTGGTTGTACTCGTCACCCTCCTTCCAGGGGATGAGCGGCAGGAGGAGACGCTCCTTCACGTCCTTGAGCCCTGTGAGCGCCGTGGGGCCGAAGACGCAGTAGGGTCCGGGAGTGACGACGTAGGTGACGTGCAGGGTGAGCGCCTGCGGATCGGCCACGGCCTTGCGGCGGGAGAGGCTGGCGAAAGGATGGCCCCGGTTCTTGAATATGCTGACGACTTTGTCGTCGGCGTTGACGATGTCCTTGGACACCGCCGGAGCTTCCAAAGCCAGGCCCAGTTCGGATGCCTCCGGCAAGGTGAAGCGCACGGGTTCGCTGCCCTCGCTCAATTCCACATCCACCCATTTCAGAAGGAACGCGCCGCCGGGGTCCACCGTGAACCGTACTTGCACGGGCGTAGTCGAGTCATCGATCGAATAGCTGACCTGGGCCGCGAAGTAGCCCCGCGAGGCCATGGCGTCTTTGAGCTTTTTCAGGTCGCCCCGCGCGCGCCCCTTCAGGAGGAACAGGCTGGCCGGGGGTTTGTCCGCCTTGGAGGCAGTGTCGGACACGGACCGCAGCAGGTCCAGGAGGGCCTTGTCGGTCAGACCGGAAAACGAGACCTGATAGCGTAGCCGCTGTGGGCCGGCCGGGCTCTGTACCGGTTCCTGGTCAACCTCCTGCGTCGATTGCGGGGCCGGTTGCGGCGCTAGGGCCTGGGGCTCGCCCGGTGCGGGAGGGGAAGGGTTGGCATGGGGACTGGGCTGGGTATCGGACGCAACACCGGGCTGGGCGCGCGGTTTCGACAGGGGACAGAGCAGCTCGGCGGAACAAAGCAGGCACACGAGGGCCGCAAGAAGCACCAGGCGTTTCAACACGCCCTCCCAGCGCGAACCGGCATCCGGGAAACAATCGATACGCGTGCATTGTCCGCCATTGGGGTCTCGCCTTCACCTGTTGTGTGTTGCCCGGGGCGGCCAGCGGGGCCGGAACACCCCCTGGCATGGCATCCCTGCGGCGGCATTCGCCCTCGGCCAGGGCCCCTAGACATTCCGGGAGCCGCGCGCTGCGAGTTCCCGACAGTTCCATGGATATTACTCGGAATGCGCTGGCGAAGCAACGTCGACCGGCGCACCTCTTCTCCTTATCCACTGGACACCGGCTGCCCAATTTTCCCACCGGCCCGAAAAGGGCCGGGTAGGTCAATGTAGCCCCAGTGGGCGGACCTGGCTTTCTGGGGCATTTTTAGCGTATCTTCGAGCACTTAATGGACTTTCCGCACTGTACAAAAAGGCGAACGAATTGATATGGAAAGATCGGCGGGCGCGACACGGTGACATTCTCTCTGCCGTAGCACGGGCTGACGCCTGGAGCGCCATGTGGGGTTTCCGCGAAAGCGGAGGGGAGGCCCCACCGTCTGCCATCTTCCGCCCGGCAGGATCACGTACAGTGACGGCGTTGATTCTGCCGGGCTCTTCGTTCAAGCGTGGTTCCTGGTGGACGGACACGGTGCAAATCCCCTGGCCGTGGCACGGGCGGAAGCCTGGAACGCCATGCGAGGTTGCCACGAACGTGGAAAGGGGCCTCGCCGTCCACCCTCCTTTTTGCTTTGCTCCTCCTGCCCGGACGTGGCGTTGGTTCCGTATCAAATTGCGTGAAAGTGCGTCTCAAATTGACCGCCACCTCACACCTGGAGACGGCCTGGCTGGGGGGCAATCCTGTGGGGGTGCTCAAGCCCGGGAAATGCTGCCAAACAGACCACCACATTACCCCAGCTTACGGACTTGGGTACCAAGAGGGTATCAAAAAGGAAAAGGGCCTTGCGGATAATCTCCGTAAGGCCCTGACTTCCTGGTTGCGGGGGTGGGATTTGAACCCACGATCTTCGGGTTATGAGCCCGATGAGCTACCGGTCTGCTCCACCCCGCGTCACTGCAGAAGGAGAGGTTTATGCTCCTCCATCGGATGTGTCAACGATTAATTGAAAATTCTGCAAAGATTCCTCAGCCGCAGCACTTCTTGAACTTCTTGCCGCTGCCGCAGGGGCAGGGATCGTTGCGGCCGACCTTGGAACCCTTGGTGACCACAGGCTCCTGGGCGGACTTGACCCGGCCGTCGATGTAGCGCCACTGCCCGGCGCGTTTGCGAAACTTGGCGCGCTCGCGCAGCAGCTGCTCCTCGCCGTCCATTTCGAAGGTCGCGGTGAACTCCACCTCGCCCTCATCGTCGTCGGCTCCGCCTTCCTTGCAGCCGATGATCTCCAGGCCCTTCCAGACGGCCTTTTCGGACCACTCGCGGGTGCTCTGCTCGTCGAAGGAGGCCTGCCAGCGCGTGTCCAGCGAGGTTTTGAGGTAGTCGATGTGGCCCAGGGCGTAGGCCGTGTAGCGCGAGCGCATCAGGGCCAGGGCGGTGGGGGCGGCCAGGTCGCCCGTGATGATGGGCGCGCAGCATTCGCCGTAGGGCTGCCCGGAGCAGCAGGGACAGGGGTCGTCGAGGGCCAATTGCTTGGTCATGTTTTTCACCAACCGGTTATGAAGCGTTCTACTGGAGCGAAGTCGTCAGTCAGCACAAGGGCCCCGGCCAGGGAGGGTGGCTCGATGCGCCGGTCCAGCCGGGCCTGGCGTTCCTCGTCTCCGCTGGTCCAGGGGCGTTCCTCCGCGTCCTTGAAGCACACGAAAAGGACGTTCTGCATAGCCGCAGGGTCGCCGGAGGTCCAGGCCCGAATCACGTGCACCTGGGGAAATACGGCCCGCAGCGTGGCGTACAGCGAGGTATACAGGCGGGAGACCGGCCCTTCCAGGGCGCATATGCTGTTCACCAGCAGCACTCCCCGGTCCTCCAGGGCGTCGCTCAGGCGGCGCGCGGTTTCCACCGTGGTGAGGTGGAAAGGGATGGACGCGTGGGAGTTGAAGACGTCCTCCACGATGACGTCGTAGCGGGCCTTGTTGGCGTTGAGGAAGGTGCGGGCGTCCTCCTGGATCAGGCGCATCCTGGGGTCGTCCCGCAGGAAGAAGTGCTCGCGCGCCAGCCGGGTCACGCCGGGGTCCAGCTCCACCACGTCCACTCGGGCCTGCGGGTGATGCTCCAGAACGTACTTGGGGAAGGCGTAGGCCCCGCCGCCCAGCACGAGCACGGAGCGGAAATCCGGCGCGAAATGCCCGGCCAGGGTGAGGAAGCGGGTGTAATTGAGGGCCAACCCCCCAGGTTCGTCGGGGTAGACGGCCCCCTGTACCCCCTCCGGACCGGTGCTCATGGCCAGGGTGCTCTTGCCCGTCGTGAAATCGCGCGAGGGGTAGACCAGCACGCGCTGATAGGGGGTGTCCACGTCGTGGATGTTACGGGCGGCGTAGGCCTCGGCGTCGAAGGCGGCCAGCAGGTAGAGGCCGACGTAGGCGGCGGCCAGACAGGCCTTGGGCTGCCAGCGCCCCGCGTGGCACAGCAGGGAGGCCAGCACCAGCACCGCCGCCAGCAGGAACTGGATCGCCGCGCTGCCGAACCAGGAGATCAGGAAGAACCCCCCGGCGAAGGTGCCCACGATGCTGCCCAGGGTGGAGAGGGCGTAGAGCCTGCCCACTGTGCGGCCCGCGTGGGCGCAATCGCTCAGCCGGATGCGCGCCGCGAAGGGGGCCACCATGCCCAGCAGCGTCGCCGGGGGCGCGAAGAGCAGCATGGCCGCCTGGAGCGAGCCCAGATGCAGCCCGCTGCCGGAATATTGAATCATCTCCACGATGAAGGAGCGGGAGAAGCCGATCAGGGCGGTGAAGCCCGAGGCCCCCAGGATGACCAGGGCGAGCGTGGATGGTTTGGGGCTCTTGTCCGCCAGCCTGCCGCCCCACCAGTAGCCCAGGGACATGGCCCCCAGGATCACGCCGATGATGCTGGTCCAGACCACGGTGGAGGTGCCCAGAAAGGGCGCAAGCACCCGGGAGGCGGCCAACTCCATGACCATGACCACCGCGCCGCACAGGAACACCGCCACTTCAAGCATGATTCCTCCAGGCATTTCTCAGGCCGCCGGGGCGGCGAACCGTTCAGCAGGGCCTGCGGCCGATGACCACGCGGTCCAGCCCGGCAAGGTCCTTGAGCACCCCTACCCCTTCGAAGCCGAACTCCTGGGATTCCAGCAGCTCTTTGACGGCCTGCCCCTGCTTCCAGCCGATCTCCAGGATGAGCACTCCGCCGGGGGCCAGCCGCTCGCGGGCCACGCGGGCCACCTCGGGGTAGGCCTCCAGCCCGTTCGCGCCGGGCGCTCCGGTATCCGGGACAAGGGCGCCGCGCGGCTCGAACGCGGCCACCTCGGGGGAGAGCTCGCCGTATTCGGCCTCGCTGACGTAGGGCGGGTTGGAGACGACGAGGGTGTAGCCGCAGGGCTGGGCGGGCAGGTCCGCGAAGGTGCCCTGCACGAACTCCAGCCTGCCTTCCACGTTGTGCCGGGCGGCGTTGGCGCGGGCCACGGCCAGCGCTCCGGGGCTCACGTCCAGGGCCACGCCACGCGAGGCCGTGAACTGGGCGGCGAGGGTCACGGCCAGGCAGCCGGAGCCGCAGCCCAGGTCGGCGAAGACCAGCTCCGTCTCGCGCGGGAAGGCCCGCAGGGCCTCCTCGACGATCTGTTCGGTCTCGGGCCTGGGGATCAGCACGTTGGAATCCACAGCGAAGGCCATGCTGAAGAATTCGCGCTCCCCGGTAATGTAGGCCACGGGCTCGCCCCTGCCCCGCCGGGCCACCAGGGGGCGCAAGGCGTCCAGCTCGGCGGGCAGCATGGGCCGGTCCAGGTTCAGGAAGAGGCCCATGCGGTCCACTCCCAGGCCCTTGCCCAGGATGAGCTGGGCGGAGAGGCGCGGGGAGTCCACGTTCTTTTCGCGGAAATAGTTTTCCGTCTTGGCCAGGATGTCGCGGAGGGTGGGCTGTCTGCTCATGGATGGGCCGATTCATATCCAGGGCCCGGCCGGATTCCAAGGCATTTTTCAGGATTGGCAGGCCTGCGGCCGTACAAGCCGCCCGATGGTGGAGAAGAGAACGTCCGGCATCACAGGTTTGGTCAGGTAGTCGTCCATGCCCGCGGCCACGCACTTTTCCCTGTCGCCGGACATGGCGTGGGCCGTGAGGGCCAGCAGCAGCATCCGCCGCCCGTCGTGCCTGTCGCGGATGGCGCGCGCCAGCTGGTAGCCGTCCATGACGGGCATCTGCACGTCCAGCAGGGCGATATCGAAGGAATTATTCTCCAGCAACTCCAACGCCTCCCGGCCCCCGGCGGCGGGCGTTGGCTCCATGCCGGCCATGCGCACGAGCTCGGTGGTGAGCTCCCGGTTGAGGTCGTTGTCGTCCACGACCAGCACCCTCAGGCCCTGCAGCGAGGCCAGCGCGCGAGCGTTCGCGGCTTCGGTGGCCCCGGCCCCAGCGTCCGGGGCGAAGCGGGCCGTAAAGGTGAAGGCGCTGCCCTGCCCGGGCTCGCTCTGCACCGTGACCTCGCCGCCCATCATTGCCACCAGGCGGCTCACGATGGAAAGCCCCAGGCCGGTGCCGCCGAAGCGCCTGGATGTGGAGCCCTCGGCCTGCACGAAGGGCTGGAACACCTTTTCCAGCTGCTCCGGGGTCAAGCCGATGCCGCTGTCCCGCACGGTGCAGCGCAACAGGACGGAGCCGTCGGGCTCCTGTTCGCAACCGGCCGACACGGACACCCCGCCCTTCTCGGTGAACTTCACGGCGTTGCCCACCAGGTTGATGAGCACCTGCTCCAGGCGCAGGCTGTCGCCCAGCACCGATTCGGGGATGTCAGGCCCGATCTCCACGCTGAAGCCAACCCCCTTCTCCTGCGCCTTGTGCTCGAAGATGTCGCGCAGTCGCGTGAGCACCGCGCGCAGGGAGAACGGCGCGGGGCACAGCTCCATCCTGCCGGCCTCGATCTTGGAGATGTCCAGCAGATCGTTGATGACGCCCAGCAGCACGTGGCTCGCGGAGGTGACCTTCTCCAGCAGGGAGCGCAGCTCCGGCTCAGGCCCGCGGTTGATGGCCAGCTCCGTGAGCCCCAGGATGGCGTTGAGGGGGGAGCGGATCTCGTGGCTGACGTTGGCCAGAAAGTCGCTCTTGGCCTGGTTGGCCGCCTCGGCCCGTTCGCGCGCGGCGATGATCTCCTCTTCGAGGGTCTTGCGGTCGCTGATGTCGGAGATGAGCCACAGGGCGCAGGGTTCCTTGAAGAGGTCCACCACTGCCACGGAGCAGAGCGTGTAGATTCTTCTTCCGCCGCGGGTGATGGTCCCGAGTTCCATGTTCAGGAGCAGGCGCCGCTCCCTGAGCTTCTCCACCACATCCCTGCGCTGCTCCGGCCCCTCCCAGAGACCGATCTCCAGGCCGGTGCGGCCCAGCAGCTCCTCCACGGGCTGGCCCATCAGGCTGCAGAAGGCATTGTTCACCTGGATGAGGCGGCCGTCCGCCATGGAGCTGATGATCACAGCCACGGGGCTGTATTGGAAGATGGCCTGGAAGCTCTGCTGGCTCTCGCGCAGTTCGGCCTCGGCCTTCACGCGTTCATCGATCTCGTGGCGCAGGGAGGCCGTCTGGCGGGCCACCGTCTGCTCGAGCTCAAGCCTCCGCGCCTTGAGGCTGCCCAGGCGCCAGGCATATCCCGAGTAGGCCACTCCCAGCGCCATGAGCCCAAGCAACGATTTGAACCACAGCGTGCGCCAGTACGGCGGCACCACCACCGCGGAGAGGATCTCGGTCTCGCCCCCCCAGAAGCCTTCGTTGTTGGCCGCCTTGACCAGGAAGCGGTAGCTCCCTGGGTCCAGGTTGGTGTAGGTGGCGCTGTGGACCTGTCCGCTATCCACCCAGGAGGCGTCGAAGCCCTCCAGCATGTAAGCGTAGCGGTTGCGCCCCGTGTTGGCGAAGTCCATGCCGGAGAAGTCGATGCCCAGGCTGTGGTCGCCAGGTTCGAGCCGCACCTCGCCGGCCTTCGGATATCCCGGAAGCGGGCGGGGCCGGTTGTTCACCCGCAACTCGCAGATGGCCACCGGCGGGGCGTGGACGTTGGCTTCCACCTGGCTGGGGTAGAAGGAGTTCAGGCCGGAAAATCCCCCGAAGAACAGCTCCCCGTCGGCCGCCTGGTAGTAGGCGTTCATGGTGAACTCAAGCCCCACCAGGCCGTCGCGGCGGGAATAGTTGCGCACATCGCCCATTTCCGGGTTCAGCCTGGAGATTCCCTTGAAGGTGCTCATCCAGACCTCGCCCGCGCCGTCCATCGCAAGGCCCTGGATGCCGTCGTCAGCCAGGCCCTGCGCCACGCCGTAGCGCGTGAACAGGCCGGTATCGGGGTTGTAGCGGTTAAGCCCGTTGTCCGTGCCGATCCAGAGCGTACCGGAGGGATCCTCCAGGATGGGCGTCACCCGGTCGTTTGAGAGGCTGCCCGGGTTTCCGGGTTCGTTGCTCCAATGGGTGAACTTGCCCGTGCCGCGATCCATGCGGTTGAGCCCGGCGTTGGTGCCGATGAGAAGCGATCCATCCCTCGCCTGGACGATGCGGCGCACGCGGTCGTGGCTGATGCTGCAGGGGTCGGAGGCGTCGTGCATGTAGCGCGTCACCTTCCCGGTGGCGGGATTCAGCCGGTTGAGCCCGGCCTTGCTGGTGCCCACCCAGATGATGCCGTCGGTGTCCTCGAGCAGGCACCATATCTTGTCCTGGCTCAGGCTGTTCGGATCGGCAGGGTTGTGGCTGTACGTGGTGAACCGGCCCGTCTTCTTGTCCAGCACGCTGAGGCCGGAATCCACCGTGCCCACCCAGATGCGGCCTTTGGAATCCTCCATGAGGCAATTGATGGAATCCTCGGCCAGGCTGTCCGGGGTCTTGGGGTCATGCCGGTAGACCTTGAGCACCTTGCGGCGCCCCGGCGCGTCCCCCCCGCCCATGCAGGCCAGCCCGTCGTAGCGGGTGCCCACCCAGACCAGCCCTTCCCGGTCCCGCAGCACGGCGCTGACCTCGCGCCCGGGCAGGCTGTTGGAATCGCCCGGGATTTTCCTGTAGGAGGAGAAATAGCGCGCCCCCGGCACAAGCTTGTTCAGGCCGCCCGAATAGGTGCCCACCCAAAGGATGCCGGAGGCGTCCTCCAGCAGGGACATGGCGTCGTTCTGGCTGAGCGAGTCGGGATCGAAGGGGTTGGATGCGAACAACTCGAAGCCCTCTACGCCGTCCCCGACGCGGTAGCGGGCCAGCCCCTTGTCGCTGGCGGCCCAGAGATCCCCTCGGCTGTCGCGCAGCATTCGGTAGATGTAGGCATCCGGCAGGAAGGATTCCACTTTGCCGGAACCCAGGTCCACCCGCAGCAGCCCTGCGGTTTCGGTGCCCACCCAGAGCGTGCCTTCGCCATCGGCGAAGAGCGCGCTCGCGCCCGATCTGGACAACACCTTGGAGAGTTCCTTGTTTTCAAGCGGATGCAGAGCATGCGCGTCGAGGTCGTAGCGGGAGACCTGCTTGCGGGAGGCCACCCAGATCACGCCCGAGGGGGTCTGGGCGATGCTCACCACGTCTCTGGCACCCTTGGGCAGTTCCCCACCCGCCCGGGCCAGGCAGCGATTCAGGAGGGGGGACCACTCGGCAAGCCCCAGGGATGTGCCCAGAAGCATGATGCCGTTTGGGGCTTCGTGGATGGCGTGGATCTCGTTGGAGGGAACGGAGCCCAAGTCGGAGGGGTTGTTCAGATAACTGGAGAAGGTCTGGGAAGCCCCGTCATAGCGGGAGAGTCCTCCGCTGCGCGTGCCGACCCAGAGCGTGCCGTCGCGGGAGACCGTCAGGGATCGGATGTTGTTGTCGGCCAGCCCGCTGCGGCCGTCGGGGCCGGCGGTGAAGTTCCTGAACCCGTAGCCGTCGAAGCGGGAAAGCCCGGCATACGTGCCCACCCAGAGAAAGCCCTGCGAGTCCTGGGCCAGGCACACGGCGGAGGACTGGGCCAGCCCGTCCTCCACGCCGAAATGCTGGAAGCGGGGCACGTAGCCTTCCTGCGCGGCCAGGGCCCGGGCCGGATGAAGCCACAGGCACGAGAGCGCGGCAGCCGCCAGGAGCAGCCCCGTCAGGATTGAGCCTGTGTGTTCCCTCTTCCGGCCGACGACGAAACGCATTCGGGCTGCGCCCCCTCTGAAACGGACTGTCGCCTGGACGCAAACCCAGACGCCGACACATAATCAGTTCGTGTCGAGATGTAAATGCGGTTGGGCGTTCAATAGTACTATGTCACATAATGCCCCGCGGCGTTCCTTTGCGTCGGCCCGGCCGCAGCGGCCAGGGCGTCGCTGAGGCGGGCAAATATGTTTTCGCTTCCTATGGCGTCGTCCGTACCAAAACGGTGCAACGTGCGAATGAAATGAGGGCGCATCCCCACGAACAGGACGCGGATGCCCCGGCGGCGGCACTTTTTCAGGAAGTTCTCCAGGGCGTTCACGCCGGTGGAGTCGATGGTCGGCGTGTGCGTCACGTCGAGGACGAAAGCCTTCGGGGAGCCGCTGACCACGTCGAGGATGTCCTGGAACCTGTCCGCGATGCCGAAGAAGAAGGGGCCGTCGATCTCGTAGACCTGCACGCCCTCGGGGATCACCCGCCACTTGCCCCCGGGCAGGGGGCACAGGTCCCCGCCAAGATCAACGTCGGAGCCGCCGCCTGCCAGGTCTGCCACCGCCAGGGAGGAGTCCTCCCCGTCCTTGAGCCTGCAGGCGCAGATGTCGGTCATCTCGCTCATGCGGCGCATGAACAGGAGGGACGCCAGCAGCACGCCAACATACACGGCCACGGTGAGGTCCACGAACACGGTGAGGGCGAAGGTGCTCAGGAGCACCGCCACGTCGGAGCGCGGGGCGCGCAGCAGGCGGCCGAACTTGCGGTATTCGCTCATGTCGAAGGCGACCACCAGGAGCACCGCCGCCAGGCTGGAAAGCGGAATGGCCGAGGCCAGGGGCGCGGCGAAGAGCACGAAGGCGACCAGCACCAGGGCGTGGATGCAGCCCGCCACGGGCGAAACCGCCCCGGACTTGATGTTGGTCACGGTGCGGGCCACGGCCCCGGTGGCAGGGATGCCGCCGAAGAACACCGAGGCGATGTTGGCGGAGCCCTGGGCCAGCAGTTCCATGGAGGAGTCGTGCCTGTCGCCGGTCATGCCGTCGGCCACCACGCAGCACAGCAGGGATTCGATGCCCGCCAGCAGGGCGATGGTCAGGGCGTCGGGCAGCAGAGCCTTGAGCGAGCTCCAGTCCAGCGCGACGGGCGTGAAGGCGGGCAGGCTCTCCGGGATGCCGCCGAAGCGCGTGCCGATGGTCTCCACGGGCAGGTCCATGGCCGATACCAGCACAGCCCCCAGGGTGACGCCGAACACCGGGCCGGGGATCTTGGGGAAGAAGCGCCTCGCGGCCAGGATGGCCAGCAGGGAGCCGAAGCCGATGATCGCCGTGGGGGCGTCAGTAAGATGCAGGGATTCGAAGAGGACCGCGACTTTTGGCCCGAACTCCGCCGGCACATTTTTGAGGCCCATGCCGAGGAAATCACTGATCTGGCTGGAGAATATCAAAACGGCGATGCCGCTGGTGAACCCGGTGATCACCGGATAGGGGATGAACTTGATGAGCTTGCCGAGCTTGGCCGCGCCCATGACCAGCAGGATCACACCGGCCATCAGGGTCGTGAGCACCAAGCCCTCGTAGCCGTGGCGGTCCACGATGCCGGCGATGATCACCACGAAGGCGCCGGTCGGTCCGCCCACGGCGTAGCGGGAGCCGCCCAGCAGGGAGATGAGGAAGCCCGCCACGATGGCGGTGAAGAGCCCGCGTTCCGGGGTGACGTGCGAGGCGATGGCGAAGGCCATGGCCAGGGGGAGGGCCACCACGCCCACGGTGACGCCCGCGCCGAGATCCTTCAGGGCGTCGCGGGCGTTGTAGCCGCAGCGCAGCGCTTCGATCAATTTGGGGATCGGAAAACGCCTGTCCGACCCCCCGAATGTGTCATCAGCTTCAGACATACCCCCTCCAACAACAATTGAAAAATTATTCAAGCATTTGAAGCACTTGAATCATGAGTGAGATGCTTCTTCTTCCAAAACGGTCCGAAGCTACGCCTTTCTGTCTACATTTCAAGGGGTAAAATCAGGGTGCCTGCCAAAATATTCATGCACCTGCGCAAGAACTGTTTCAGTATGGGATGCAAAACGATTTGCACACCATTCCCTCGACAGAGGGAGCTGAATACATTGCGGAAGCAAGGCCTTCAGAGTTTCGCCGCTGCGAGGGGCACACGGCCAGGGACGGTTGGGCTGGCCGTACGGTCGCCGTGCGTTTGGACAATCCGGGGCCGTGGGCATCGCAGCCGCATGCCAGGGGCTGGTCGCCCGAGCGAAGCGACGGTGAGGGTCCTGCGTGGTCGTGCCAAGCAGCCATGCCCAGATGCGTGACCTGATCCGGCATCGCCCCTGGACGCCCACTGGGCTGCGCCCATCGGAACCAGGTATTGAATCGTCTGTTTGCCTCTGCGGGGGGGGGCCGTGAGCTGCGGCGCAAGCCGATATATCGGAAGAATATCGCCATGCGCCGCCGCTCGCGGCCCCACCCGGAAGACGATGCGGTTCACGGCGGCAGCATGCGATCCGAGGCTTTCCCAGAATGATCCGCCGCATTTTGCTATCGGTTATCAGTGGACTGCGCATTCCAAGACGCGGAACCGAAACTGGACGCGAAGCTCTCAAGGGATTGCAAAGGGAGGAACTCCCTTTGCCCGCCGGAGGCCCCTCCCCTCTTGTCCACCAAAAGAAAACGCCCGCGCACTGTGCGTGCGCGGGCGTCCTGATTCGGATTCCAGCCGGGCGTGCTAGGCGTTGTCGGCCTGGGCCTTGAGCGCCTCGGTCTGGTAGTGGTTGATCAGGGCGTTCATCATGTCGTCGATGTCGCCGTCCATGATCTTGTCCAGGTTGTGCATGGTGAAGCCGATGCGGTGATCGGTCATGCGCCCCTGGGGGTAGTTGTAGGTGCGGATGCGCTCGGAGCGGTCGCCGGAGCCGACCTGCTGGCGGCGGGTGGCCTCCACCTCCATGCGCTGCTTTTCCTGTTCCTGGTGCAACAGGCGGGAGAGCAGCACCTTCATGGCCTTGGCCTTGTTCTTGTGCTGGCTCTTCTCGTCCTGGCAGATGACCACCAGCCCGGAGGGGATGTGGGTCACGCGCACGGCCGAGTCCGTGGTGTTCACGCTCTGGCCGCCGGGGCCGCCGGAGCGGTACACGTCGATGCGCAGCTCGTTGGGGTCGAGCTTCACGTCCACCTCGTCGGCTTCGGGAAGGATGGCCACGGTGGCTGCGGAGGTGTGGATGCGGCCCTGGGTTTCGGTGGCGGGTACGCGCTGCACGCGGTGCGTTCCGGACTCGTACTTCAGGCGGCTGTAGACCTTCTCGCCGGAGATGTTGGCGATGATTTCCTTGAAGCCGCCCGTGTCGGAGGGGGATTCGCTCAGCACTTCCAGCTTCCAGCGCTGACGCTCGGCGTAGCGCATGTACATGCGGAAGAGGTCCGCGGCGAAGAGCGCGGCTTCCTCGCCGCCGGTGCCCGCGCGGATTTCCAGGAGGATGTTCTTGTCGTCCAGGGGGTCCTTGGGCAGCAGCAGGATCTTGAGTTCCGCTTCCAGGTTGGGGATCTCTTCCTGGAGGGCCTTGATCTCGGCGGCGGCCATTTCCCGCATTTCGGGGTCGGAATCCTCCAGGAGAAGCTTGTTCTCCTCCAGGTCCTCCCGGAGCTTCTTGTAGCGCCGGAACACGGAGACCACGCCACCCAGGTCCGAGTGGGTCTTGGTGAGCTTGCGGTAGCGCTCCTGGTCGCCCAGGACCTCGGGGGAGGACAGCTCCCTTTCGAGTTCGACGAACCTGGTTTCGATGCTTTCGAGCTTGGCGAACATGACCTGCTTCCGGATTATTTGCGCCCGAGCGCCCCGTTGAGGGCCGCGATGGCCACCTCGATCTGGGCGTCGTCGGGCTCGTGGGTGGTGAGCATCTGCATGGCCAGCCCTGGGCAGGCGAGGGCCTTGCAGAGGATGTTCTTGTGGAACTTCCCGGAGAACTTGATGATCTCGTAGGAAATGGCGCTGATGGGCACCATGAGCACGAACTTCACGCCGATGATGTAGGCCTGCTTGAGCACCCCGTTCTCAGGAGCCCAGAACTGCAGCAGCAGGGGCACCAGGAAGGTGTAGAGCACAATGGAGACCGCCAGCACGAACAGCAGGAAGGTCGTGCCGCAGCGCGGATGCAGGCGGGAGAAGTCCCTGACGGCCTCTGGAGAGAGGGTCACGTTGTTCTCGAAGGCCCAGATCACCTTGTGCTCCGCCCCGTGGTACTGGAACACCCGCCGGATGTCCGGGATGAAGGAGATGCACAGGATGTAGCCCACGAACATCAGGAGCTTGAACAGGCCGTCCCACATGTGGAAGGAGAGGGCCTCGGCCCCGCCGGAGAGCCCCAGCCAATTCATGCCCACCGAGAACATGTGCGGAGCCACCACGAAGAGCAGCAGCGCGAACCCGATGGCGGAAACCATGGTCAGCGTCATGGCCCAGGGGGAAATCTCCCCCTCCTCCTCGTCCAGCGCCTGCTGGGCGGAGAAGTTCAGGGCCTTGATGCCGTTGACCAGGGTCTCCAGCAATACGGGAAAGCCGCGCAGGAAGGGCTTTTTGAGCCACTTCGCGTCGGTAAGGCTGAACCAGGGGCGCGTCTCAACGAGGATCTCGCCGTCGGGACGGCGAACCGCAATGGCCAGGCAATTCTTGGAGCGGATCATGACCCCCTCCATGACTGCCTGCCCTCCTACGGTCTCGTTGGCGCCAAGCGCATTGGGCATGGGCATACTGGAAAGAAAAAGCGGCGCACCAGGCGCCGCTTCGTGCTTGCTGGCCTAGGCCGTCTTCTCTTCGAACTTGGCGTATTTCTTACGGAAACGGTCGATGCGACCGGCGGTGTCGATCAGGCGCTGCTTACCGGTGTAGAAGGGGTGGCAGTTGGAACAGATTTCCACGGAAACCGTCTCACCCTTGGTGGAAAGCACTTCGGACTGATAGCCGCAGTTGCACACGACCTTGGCCTTGAACGTCTTGGGATGGATGTCGCTCTTCATCAGAAGCTCCTTGATCTAATCGAAGAGGGGCTCTATACACCCTGTCATGCCACTTGGCAAGCGCAATCAGCCCCTTTTCCACGCGATGTTGTCGTGGTAGGCAATGGCGCACGTCACGTCACTACCCCCACCTTAAGGATCACCCAATATGTCTCTGACCCAAAAAAATAGTATCGTTTCCAGCTATTTGAAAATGCACGGGCCATCCCTGGCCACCCACGAGCACGTAAGCGTCGAGCAGATGCGCTCCGGGCTGGACGGCGGCACCATGGTCCTGCTGGGCAACCCCGCCCATAAGAATGTGTCCGTCACCCTGATCGGTCAACCCGGCCGGGTCAAGGTAAACGCCAACATCGGCACCTCCCCCATGATCAACAACGTGGAGATGGAGCTGCAGAAGCTGCGCCTGGCCGAGAAGGCCGGCGCGCACACCGTGATGGACCTCTCCACCGCGGGCGACCTGGACGAGGTGCGCGTGCGCATCCTGGCGGAATCCCCCCTGCCCCTGGGCACCGTGCCGCTCTACTCCGTGGCCCAGCCCTACGTGGCCCGCGGCGAGGACCCCAGCGACTTCAGCACGGCCGAGCTCTTGGAGGAAATCGAGAAGGAAGCCGAACAGGGCGTGGACTTCATGACCCTGCACTGCGGCGTCACGGCCAAGGCCGCCCGCCTGGGCTCCGACGGCAGGCGCGTCCTGGGCATCGTCTCGCGCGGCGGCTCCCTGCTGGCGCGCTGGATGAAGCGCCACGGCAAGGAAAACCCCATGCTCGAGCACTATGACGAGCTGCTCAAGATCTGCCTCAAGCACAACGTGACCATCAGCCTGGGCGACGGCCTGCGCCCCGGCGCGGGCGCGGACGCTGGCGACGCCGCCCAGTGGGAGGAAGTCTCCGTGCTGGGCGACCTGGCCCGCCAGGCCCTGGAGTACGGCGTGCAGGCCATGATCGAAGGCCCCGGCCACGTGCCCCTGCACCTGGTGCAGAGCCAGATCCAGGGCATCAAGCGCCTGACCAACAACGCCCCCCTCTACGTGCTCGGGCCCCTGACCACCGACGCGGCCGCAGGGTACGACCACATCGCCGGCGCCATCGGCGGCGCGCAGGCCGCCTACTTCGGCGCCGACTTCCTCTGCTACCTGACCCCGGCCGAGCACGTGACCCTGCCCGGACCCGAGGACGTCTGGGACGGCGTGAAGGCCAGCCTGATCGCCGCGCAGAGCGCCGAGACCGCCCTGGGCCGCCCCTGGGCCGTGGAGCGCGACCTGGCCATCTCCAAGGCCCGCGCCGCCCTGGACTGGGATGCCATGGCCGCCAACGCCCTGGACCCCCACACCCTGGCCAAGCGCCGCAAGGACTTCCATAAGGAAAAGGAATGCGCCATGTGCGGTTCCTTTTGCGCCATCCGCATGTTAGAAGGCCTGGAGCCCGAAGGCGGCTGCAAGAAGTCCTAGCCGCCCACGGAATCCAAGTCAGCGGCCCGCCTGGACACAGGCCGGTACGATTGAGAAAAAAGCCAGGTCCGAAGCATAGTTGCCATATGTGAGGGCTTGGCTTTTTTTCGGATCGCACCTAGCCTGGTTTCTCGGGTGAAAAGTCCGCAAGGAGGCAGCCATGTTCAAGCTCGTGCTCGTGCGCCACGGCCAGAGCCAGTGGAACCTCGAAAACCGCTTCACCGGCTGGACGGACGTGCCCCTCTCCCCCCTGGGGGAGGCCGAAGCCGCCGCCGGGGCCAAGGCGCTCCTGGATGCGGGGCTGGGGTTCGACGTGTGCTATACGTCCTACCTCAAGCGCGCGGTGAAGACCCTGGACATCGTCCTGGAAGCCATGGACCTGATGTGGCTGCCTGTGCACAAGTCCTGGAGGCTCAACGAACGCCACTACGGGGCCTTGCAGGGCCTCAATAAAACCGAGATGGCCGAGAAGTTCGGCGAGGAGCAGGTCTTCATCTGGCGGCGCAGCTACGACGTGCGGCCCCCGGCGCTGGAGCAGGACGACCCGCGCCACCCGCGCTTCGACCCGCGCTACGCCGCCCTCACCCCGGACGAGCTGCCCGGCGTGGAGTGCCTCAAAGATACTGTGGCCCGCGTGCTGCCCTACTGGCACGAGGTCGTGGCCCCGCAGGTGCTGGCAGGCAAGCGCGTGCTCATCGCGGCGCACGGCAATTCGCTGCGGGCCCTGGTGAAATACCTGGACGGCGTGGCCGACGAGGCAATCCCCAAGCTGAACATTCCCACCGGGGTGCCCCTGGTGTACGAGCTGGACGAGGCCCTCAAGCCCGTCAAGCATTACTACCTTGGCGACCCTGACGAGATCGCCCGGCAGATCGAGGCCGTGGCCAGCCAGGGCAAGGCCAAGTAGACGCCAGAACGAGTGAAGAGAATGAGGGCCGGTGGAGCGATGCTCCACCGGCCCGTTTTTGTTGATAAGGTGAGGGACAGCGCGGGGCTACGCTCCCCCGCCCTTCCCGCCTTCTTCCGTGGGAACGGCCTGCCCTTCCTGACCGCCCTGCCCTGTTTCGACGGCAGCGTCGGGCGCTTCCGACTTGCCACCCTTGGAAGGCGCAAGGGGCTTCAAAGGCTTGAGCTTGAGATCGGGCTTGCGCCAGGCGCCGCCGGTACAGAAGCAGTCCCAGGCCCAGCGCAGCCAGCCCACCAAGGAGAAGGCCAGCCACAGGGACCAGGCCAGCATCAGCGCACGGTACCACCACACGGAGACGGACCAGACCTTGGCCACGGGTAGGGCCGAGGGCGTGCGGTCGAACAGCCAGACCAGGTGGTGCGGGTTGGAGCCGTTGCCCTGCACCATGCCCACCGCCGCGCCCAGCAGACCGTCGCGCACTGCCTCGAACAGGCAGCTCAGACCGGCCAGCACCAGGCAGACCAGCAGCACCTGCACCGCATTGAAGGCGAACCAGCCCTCGCGCACCTGGTAGACCCGGCGCAGGCCCAGGGCCACGAGCCAGGCCGCCGCGCCCAGGGCCACGATGCCTCCGGGCTGCACCAGACCCAGCCCCAAGAGCATCCACTGCACGAAGCCGAGCGGCGTCCACGGCAGGCGGGAGAACAGCGCCGCCACGATCAGCACCACGCACAGCGTGCCCCAGAACACCACGGCCGGGCCCATGGGCGTGGCCCCGGAGACCCAGAGCACCCAGCGGTCCCGAGGCAGGTCGAGGGTGACCTCGGCGTTCACCGCCGGGTGCCCCACGTCAACGGAGGGGCTGGCCCCGGCGAAGAAGCCGTCCCTGGGCTGCCGCCAGTTCACCGTGACTTCCTGCACCCCGGGCGAGAGGGCGATGCCCACTTCGCCGGGCTTGTCCGAGGACCAGGGCGCGGGCTGCCCACCGATCTGCAACCCGGTGAGCTGCGCGTCGGCGGGCAGCGTGAGGGTGTGCCGCCCCCCAAGGGAGGAGCGCAGGCGCAGGTTCAGGCGCACCTCGTCCTGCCGCGCGCCCAAGGCGGAGCGCAGGCGGGCGCGGTCGATAGTCAGGCTCTCGCCGGGTGCGGCCTCCGGCCTCGTGAGCTTGATGGAGGCCTTCTCGCCGGGCCAGGGCCGCCACATGGGGCTCCAGGCCCCGGAGTCATCCAGGCTGGCCGTGACCGGGATTCCGGAGAGGGTCACGTCCCACACCGGGGAGGCCTTCAGCCGCCAGGTCTCCACCCAGGGTGCGTCCGCCGGGGCTTCGAGGGTCAATTCGGGGGATATGTTCAGGCGGGAGCGCCAGGAAAGCTCCTGCCGCCCGGCCGCCAGGGAGACAACGGCCTTGCCCTTCTCCACGGGCACGCCGCCCTCCAGCACGGATTCGCCAGGCATGAGCCCCACATGGACCAGCACGGGCTGGTCCGCCGGGGTCATGCGCCGCACGGTGGTCCGCGCCTGCCAGGAGAGCCCGAGCTCCAGCGTGCGCCGGACCTCCAGGAACGGCGGGTACACGGGCGTGAGCGAGGCCTGCTCCTTCCGCCCCGCCTCACCTTGGCGCGTGAGGCGCAGGGAGCCCTGGAACACGCCGTCCTGGTCGATGCCCAGCACGGCCCAGCCCGGGGCCTCAACACGGCAGGTTCTGGGCTGGAGCGGCGCGGAGATCGTTACCGCCACGTCCGCCGGGACGGGGCCGCTCATGACGACCTTGTGCGCGCCCTCGTCCAGCAGCGCCCAGAGCCCGGCCTCGGTGGCGTACAGGGGGACGGGCTTGCCGTCCGCATTCACGGACGCGGGCCGCCAGCCGCTGACCACGGGCAGGGGCATGGCCAGCTGCGTGGCCGCACCGGCCTCCAGCGTGAGGGTGAGCCCCTTGGCGTCAAGAGTTACCGCCATGGAGGATACGCCCGCGCAGGTGGGGAAGCACTCGGCAGGGGCCAGCAGGCGCGTGCGCAGCTCGTCCAGCACCTCCTTGGGCGGAACCTGCCCGGCCAGGGACGTCCCGGCCGAGGCCAGTGCGGCGAGACAGGCCAGCACGGCCGCCAGGGCCTTGCCAGCGCGCAGGGTGGAGCCGATCATGCCCCCGGCCACCAGCCAGATGCCCGCCAGCAGCAGCGCGACCCGGACGAAGCAGAGGGCCGTATTGCCCGCGGGCGGCATGAGCATCAGGCGCAGGGTTTGATTGGCGTCCACAGGGCCGTTCCAGGTCAGGCGGACACTGTGCCACTTCCAGGCGGGGATGCCTGGGCCGGTCTGCACCAGGCTGGAGGGGTCAGACCCGAGGAAGACCGCCCCGCCTTCAGCCTGGGTTCGGGGAAGCTTTTCCTTGGCCAGTC
The DNA here is from genome assembly GCF_022808695.1 of Fundidesulfovibrio soli. Classification (NCBI taxonomy): domain Bacteria; kingdom Pseudomonadati; phylum Thermodesulfobacteriota; class Desulfovibrionia; order Desulfovibrionales; family Desulfovibrionaceae; genus Fundidesulfovibrio; species Fundidesulfovibrio soli. Next base: position 35,246 of record NZ_JAKZKW010000006.1, on the reverse strand, counting down.
TCTCCACAGACCCAGACGGGAGCGCGGGCGGCGCAGTCTGCGGTTTGGGCACGGCGGATGCTTCCGGGGCATCCGCCTGATCCATTGCCTGCATGGGCGACATCTCCACCCTCTTCACTGAAGCTGGTCCTGGGGAAAAAAAGGAAGGTGTGAACTGCGGATGCAGCCCGGTGCGAATCTGGTCCGCCGCGAAGGCCAGGGCGGCGAGGCACAGCGCAAGCATGGCGCCCGCCCGCAGGATGCGCAACGCCCCGGCCACGCGGGGCCAGTCCCCGGCCTTGGAGCTTGATTCGAAGGCTCGCGACACGCCCAGCACCGCCAGCAGCACGAGCCAGGTGTCCACGGGCGCGCCGGGTTCGTGCTGGGCCAGAACCAGGAAGGCCAGCACCGCCGCCCCGGCGGCAACTCCGCGCAGCTTCCAGGCCCCGAGCGCGGCCAGCAGAGTGATGAAGATGTCCAGCAGGTTCCAGCGCCCGGCCCAGGATTCGCTCAGGGCGTCCGGCCCGGAGGCGTCCAGCAGGGTCCAGCCCGGCGGTAGGTGCAGCACCGCCGACAGGGAGGAGACGCCCGCCTCCCAGCCCGTGGCCGGGATGGCGGTGGAAGCGTCCGGGTAGCGGGCCTCGGCCGTGACCGCCAGGGGGGACTGGCGCAGCTCCACGCCGCGCCGCTTCTCCGGCCCGAGCAGCACCACGGGCAGGTCCCGCCCGCCAGAGCTCACCCGCCCCAGCTCGCCGGGCTCGCGCATGGCCAGCACGGGCGAGCGGCGCAGCGGCCCCGAGATGGTGTCCTGGGCGGTAAGGCCCTTGCCGTCGAAATCGAGCCAGAGTTCGCGCCCTACCTTCAGGTCGTCCCCCGGCGGCAGGGATTCCCCGCGCCGTACCAGCTGCAAGGCCAGGGTGGCCCCCTTTTCCAGCACGTAGGCCGGGAAACGCTTCCAGTCCTGGGGCAGGTCAGCGGTCTGGGGGTCTGTGGAGGGCGGCCCGGAGAGCTTCACCTCCCGCAGGGCCTTGTCGGCCTGGAAGGCCCAGGTCTCCCGCCCGAAAGGAGCCGCCACCGGCCCCACGGACATTATCCCGCCGGGCAGGCGGCTGGTGATCTCCACATCGTACCTGCCCGCCCCGGCCTGCACCAGCACCCGGCCGTCCGGCCCGAAGCCCACGGGGATGGGCGAATTGACGCCCAGCGGCTCGGAGCCGGGCAGCAGCAGCCCGTCCAGGGTCATGGTCCGGGAGCGCCCTGAGACCTCAAGGCGGGCCATGGTGGTGAGCGTCATGGGCTGGCCGTCGCGCAGCAGGCGCGTGACCGTCACGCCCAGCGCGTCGGTCTGGGCCCGGCCAGTGTCCGCGCCGGAGACGTCCAGCGCTCCGTCGGGGGTCAGGCGGGGGTTCTCGATGGACTTGCCGTCCACGGTCAGCTCGATCAGCCCGGTCTGCGCGGCGATCCGCACGGCCTGCGGCCTGCGCTTCCAGGGCAGCTGCCCCTCCACCTGCCATTCGCCGGGCTGGAGCCTCAGCCCGGGCCTGCCGTTCATGTCCACCACGGCGGCGGGTTTGCCGCCCAGGGTCACGGCGGTGGGCCAGAGGCCCTGCGCCCACGGCAGGGGCACGGTCTGGGGGGCGAAAACCCTGAAGTTCTGCTTGAAGGATGCGCCGTCCGCCGCCACGGCCAGTCGCAGCCGGGTGGGATACGCGCATTGCCGCTGGGCCGGGTCCTGGGACTGGGGCGGGCACTGGGCGGCGTCCTGCCCGTAGAGCGTCCAGCCGGCCCAGGGGGCGAGGTCCGGGGGCAGCCAAGGCTTGTCCTGCGCGGGGGCGGACTGCGGGCTGAACAGTGCTGAGGCGGCCTGCAGCAGCAGGCACAGAGCGATGGCGACGGTCGGTCTCGGCATGGCCTCTCCTTCTATCGACGGCGTCCTTGCCCTATGCTATAGCCCAGCCCGCCCGAATTGGAAACGAACATGCCTGACGCATCCCGCTTTTCTTCCCTCCTGCTGGACTGGTTCCGGCAGGCCAAACGCCCCCTTCCCTGGCGCGACGGCTACGACCCCTATCAGGTCTGGCTCTCGGAGGTCATGCTCCAGCAGACCCAGATGGACCGGGCCGTGGAGTATTTCAACCGCTTCCTGGCCCGCTTCCCGGACGTGTTCAGCCTGGCCCGGGCCAGCGAGGAGGAGGTGCTGCGGCTCTGGGAGGGCCTGGGCTACTACGGCCGCGCCCGCAACCTGCTCAAGGCCGCCAGGGCCATCGTGGAGCGCCACGGCGGCGCGGTGCCCTCCTCCGCCTCCGAGCTGGCCGCCCTGCCCGGCGTCGGGGCCTACACCACCGGGGCGGTGCTCTCCATCGCCTACAAGCAGGACGTGGCCGCAGTGGACGCCAACGTGGAGCGCGTGCTGGCCCGCGTGTTCGACATCGCCCTCTCCCCCAAGGAGCCCGTGGGACGCAGGCGCTTCGCCGGGCTGGCCCTCTCGCTGATTCCGCAGGGCCAGGCCCGGGACTTCAACCAAGCGCTCATGGAACTGGGCGCGCTGGTCTGCACCCCGCGCGACCCGGACTGCCCGCGCTGCCCGCTGGCCTCCATCTGCAGCGCCCTGGCCGCCGACACCGTGGACCTGCGCCCGGCCCTGCCCCCCGGCAAGCCCGCAGTGCCCATCGCCATGGCCACGGCGGTGATCCTGCACCAAGGGCTGATCTACGTGCAGAAGCGCCTGCCCGGCGGCGTTTGGGGCGGATTGTGGGAGTTCCCCGGCGGTCAGATAGAGCCCGGGGAGGAGCCCGAACAGGCGGCCCTGCGCGAAGTGCGGGAGGAGACCGGCTTCGAGGTGCGCAGCCTGGGCAAGCTGGCGGTGATCAAGCATTCCTACACCCGCTACAGGGTGACCATGCACGCCTACCTGACGGGCTTCCCCGAGGGGGCCGCGCCGCCCGAGCCCGTGCTCACGGCGGCCAGCGCCTACCGCTGGCTGCCCCTGCCGAAGCTTGAGGCCCTGGCCTTCCCCACGGCCATGCGCAAGCTGGCCGAGACCATCGCCCGCGACCCGCGCCTGGCCTGAGCCCCGCTCCACGGCCGGCAGCATGGCCGCTTTCCGGCCCCCAAGAAGTGAAAGTGAAGGATGAACAATCCGCGCCCGGGCGGCGAGCCGGACCGGTGAGCCGGAAAGCGGCCCTACAGCCCCCGGCGATACGGGAGGCGGATCAGGAAGCGGGTGCCCTGGCCGGGCGTGGTCTCCACGTCGATGCTGCCCTTGTGGTTCTCCACCACGATGAAATAGGCCACTGAAAGCCCCAGCCCGGTGCCTTCGCCGATGGACTTGGTGGTGTAGAACGGCTCGAAGATGCGGCGGCGCACCTCCTCGCTCATGCCTGGGCCGTTGTCCTCGATGATCACCAGGGCCGCGTTCTTCTCCGGCTGGGTGCGCAGGGTCAGCAGGGGCGAGGCCAGGGACACTGCCGGGAGCGCGTCGTTCTCCAATTCCTGTGGCGCCCCCTCCGGCGCGGGCAGGCCCTTGCGTCCTTCACGCGCGGGAGCGGTCCGGGGCGGTGAATAATCCTTGGACTTCATGGCCTGGGCCGCGTTCTTGATGATGTTGAAGAAGACCTGTTCGATCTCCATGGGCTGGCATTCGACCTTGGGCATGTAGGTGCTGAAGTCCCGCACGATCCTGACGTGCCGGAAGTCGTAATGCTTCTTGAGGTCGTAGTCGCCCCCGGCCAGCTCCAGCGCCTTCTCCAGCAGGTCGCCCGGGTCGCAGACGGCATAGTCCCTGCCCGACTTGCGGGCGAACCCCAGCATGTTGCTCACGATCCTGGAGGCGCGCACTCCGCCCTCGCGAATGCCCTCCAGGAACTGGTCGAGCCCCCTCAGGCGCATGTAGGCGCGCAGGGCCTCCAGATCTAGACCTGCCTCCTGGGCCACCCTGATGTTGGCAGGCTGCGCCGGGTCCATCCTGCGGGTGATCACCTGCAGGGCCTGCAGGATGGAGGCCAGGGGGTTGTTGATCTCATGGGCCATGCCGGCGGCCAGGCCGCCCACGGACATCATCTTCTCGGTCTGGACCATGATCTCCTGGATGCGGGAGCGCTCGGTGATGTCCTCGAAGGCGGCCACCACCCCGGTGACCTGCCCGTTCTCGCCCAGCAAAGGCGCCGCGTTAAACATCAGGGCCTTGCGGTTGCCCGAGCCCAGGCGGAACCACACGTTCATTCCCAGCACGGGCCTCTGGGTGGCCAGGGCCTGCCCGGGAGGCAACTCGGAGAGGCTCAGCGACGCGCCCTCCTTGTCCTCGAAGAGCTCCGTCCAGTTCTTTGGCCTGGAATTCTCTTCGGTGGGGGCCAGTTCGAAGATCTGCTGGGCGCGCTCGTTGAGGTAGTCCGGCCTTCCGGCCGCATCGAAGGTGGCGATGCCCACCGGGGTGGTTTCGGTGAGCGCCCTGTACCTGCCCTCGGAGAAGCGCAGCCGGGCGATGGCGTTCCTGAGCGCGTAGAGCGCCACGGCAACCAGCGCGAGAACGCACAGGGAGACCAGGGCGTTGACGGCCGCCAGCCGGGAGGCGGGGCGCAGGAGTTCGTCCGCGTCGGCCTCAACCACCAGCACCCAGTCCGTGTCGGGGTTGATGGTGGCCACGGCCATGCGCTCCGTCTGCGCGTTCTGATAACGCACCACGGCCGTTCCGTTGGCGGCGCGCAGCTTGCGGGCCGCCTCCTCCCCGGGATGGAACTGCCCGGAGCGGCTCCAGGAGGGCACGCCCAGCAGTTGGTTGGCATCGTCGAGCAGGTAGGCTCCGCCGCTCTTGCCGATGCGGATGCTGTCCAGGATTTCGTGGGATATCCTGCCGATGTCCACCACGAGGGCCAGGACGCCCGCAGCTTGCTTGTCCTGCCCCTGAACCGGGCTGGAGACAACCATCACGGGCTTGCCCGTGTAATAACTCTTCAGGACCGTGGAGGTGACCACCTCGTTCTTCAAGGAGCGCTTGAAGTAATCGCGCTCCAACACCTTCACCGACGCCATCCCCGCCGGGTCGGACGAGGCCACCACCAGCCCGTCGGGCCTGGCCAGTATGGCCCGGTCATAATAGGCGTGCACCAGGCGCCCGGCCAGGCGCTTTTCGGCGGCCTGGCGCGCGGAGCGGCCCAGGTACGTGTCGGACAAAGCCAGCCGGAAAACGTCCTCCTGGGACCACAGAGCCAGGTTGCCCCGCAACGACTGGACCTTGCCCGAGACATCCCGGTTGAGAGAGTCCAGCGCTTGGGTCATCTGGCCCACGGCCATGTCCTCGGCGGTCTGCTTGGTGTGGAAGTAGGAAATGGCGGTGGTGAGGAGCATCCCCAGAAAAACCAGAAACAGGATGGGGACGAGGTACGGCCGGGCGGGATTGATGGTCATTCACGCGCCCCCTGGCCGGGGACGGCCTGGCGCCCGGCCGATTCGCCGGCCCGGAGCGTACCGTATGTCCCGCGTTGCCAAGCCATGTGCATGCCTTTCACGCCTGGGTGACCCGTGCCGGCCTCAATGCACGACGACGGAAGCCGCTTCGATAACGTCATAGGGGATGTCCAGCCCCAGGTTCTCGGCGGTTTTGAGGTTGACCATCACCATCCCGGACTCGTTGACGCGCATGGGGAGCGCCCCGGCCGCGATGCGCCCGACCAGCACCTCCCTGACCATCTGCCCGGCCAGGAAGCCCTGCTCGAAGCCCGACTCAAGTACTCCACAAAGCACATGGTGGTCCACGGAGAAATCCGCGAATCCCAGGGTGGGCTTGGTGTTGACCGTGCGGGTCCATTCAGCCACTTCCGCCGCGGGGACCGCCTCGCCGGTCTGCTCGTCCTTGAGACTGTGATAGAGGGCCATGCCAAGCACGTCGGCCTGGGATTGCAGATCCAGCACCCTGCGCTGCCACTGCTGGAAGGTGACGGCGCAGTTGAGCGACTGCTGCGTCAGCGCGAAGGGGCCTCCCTCGGCCACGTCCCGGGCCATGTCCTGCCGCAGGAACAGGGAGGTCTCGGAGGCGTCGAACAGGTAGGCGATGTTGGCGGCCTGAGGCAGGATGCGCTTGGCAAGTGCCACGCCCTCACGGAAATGGAAACGCTCCCTCACGCCGGACACGTTTGCCGCCGGGTAGCCGTAGCGATCCGGCGGACCGTTGACGCCGCAGAAAATCACCTGGGGGGTGATGCCGCCCTTGAGGTGGGGCGAAATCACGTATTCCTGCACGGCGTCGTCCGCGGCCACCACGGCATCGGGCTCCATCTCCGCAATGGTCCGGGCCATATCCCGCCCGGCCAGTTGGAGGCGCTGCAGCTCGTGCTGGCGCTTGGCGTCAAGGTAGAGGACCGAATAGCTGACGTTGAGCCCGCCCAGGGCTTCGTAAACGCCCTTGTTGATCTCCTGGGTCCAGCTGTAGCCGGGGTGGTAGCTGTGCACGATGCATACGCGCAAGGGCGCCCCCGTCCCCTGGGCCCGGAGGAGCCCCGGAAAGGCGGCCAGGGTGGCCCACAGCACGGCGCACAGGGCGGCCAGCCCCACGGCGGCCAGCCCCTGCCCGAAGCCCGATGCCCGGGCGGATTGACTACGGGGCGGCTCTTCAGCCCACATCCAGGCTCCCTCTGAAACTCTCCCAACTGGTGACGCCCATGCTGGCGGCCACCTTGGGCAAATCCTCCACGAGCCTGAAAGCGAAGTCGGGGCGGGTGAAATTGGCGGTGCCCACCTGGACGGCGTGCGCCCCCACCATGATGAACTCCAGCACGTCCATGGCCGAGCTGATCCCCCCCATGCCCACCACCGGGATGTTCACCGCCCGGCTCACCTGCCAGACGCAGCGCAGGGCCACGGGCTTCACGGCGGGGCCGGAGAGGCCGCCCACCACGTTGGCCAGGCGGGGTTTGCGGGTGCGCACGTCCACGGCCATGCCGGTGAGCGTGTTGATGAGCGAGAGGCTGTCGGCCCCGGCGGCCTCCACGGCCCTGGCGATGGCCACTATGTCCGCCACGTTGGGCGAGAGCTTGACCATCACCGGCTTGGTGCCGCAGCGCTTCTTGACCGCCTCGGTGACTTTGGCGGCCTGGGCGGGGTCCTGCCCGAAGAGCACGCCGCCCTCCTTCACGTTGGGGCAGGAGATGTTCACCTCCAGCGCGGCCACGCCCTCCTCGGCGGCAAGCAACTCGGCCAGCCGCCCGAACTCTTCGGGGTCGCAGGCGTAGAGGTTGGCCAGGATGGGGGTCTCTTTCCAGGGCAGCCTGGGCAGCTTGTCGCTCAGGAAGCGCTCCACCCCGCAGTTCTGGAGCCCGATGGCGTTGAGCATCCCGGACGGAGTCTCGGCGATGCGCGGCATGGGGTTGCCCTCGCGCGGCTTGAGGGAGAGGCCCTTGACCACGATACCGCCCAGGGCGGTGAGGTCGCCATACGGGGTGAACTCCAGGCCGTAACCGAAGGTGCCTGAGGCGGTCATCACCGGGTTCTTGAGGTTCAAACCGGCCAGACTGACGCTTTGGTCCATGATTGCTTCCTAGAGGGTAATTTCGTTGGCCCAGAAGACAGGCCCGCGCGTGCAGCTCTGGACGTGGCGCCCTTCGGTGTCGGTGGCCACGCAGCCGAGGCAGGCCCCGATGCCGCAGGCCATGCGGTTCTCAAGCGAGAGCTGGCAGCGCACGCCGAGCTTCAGCGCGGCCTTCTGCACCGTGCGCAGGAACGGCGTGGGGCCGCAGGCCAGGGCCAGACCGCCGGCGTGGTCGGCCATGGCCTCCTCGATGCGGGCCACGAACAGGGGGATGTCCTGCGGGGAGGTCTCCCTGAAGGCGGAGGCGGTCACAAGCCGGGTGATGTCTTCATAGGGGTAGCAGGAAAGCGGGGGCCTGTGCCCGAAGAGCAGGCTCAGGGCCGAGGGGGTCGGGTGGGCGGCGGTGTACTCCACGAAGGGGGCGATGCCCACGCCTCCGGCCAGCATCAGGGTGCGCACGCCCGGCTCCGTGTTGAAGGCGTGGCCCAGGGGACCCCAGACAGTCACGGTGTCGCCCTGCCTGAGCCCGGTGAGCAGCCTGGTGCCGCGCCCCACCGCCTGGATCAGGAACGCCAGCCGCTCCGGAGTGGCCCGGCAGATGGAGAAAGGCCTGGCCCAGAGCGGTTCAAAGCCCCAGGCCGTGGGCCTGAGCATGGCGAACTGCCCGGGGCGTACGGTCTGCCAGCCGGGATTTTCCAGTTCGATGAGCCACAGCCCGTGGCTCAGGCCTTCCGGGCCGTGCGGGGTGATTCTCAGGACGGATACGTCGTGACAGGTCGGTTTCGGCATTTCGCGCTCCTGCGGTGATTCTACCCGCATGTCACGTCTTAGTAAATATTTTCGCCGGAGCCCCATTGTCTTGAATTCTGGACGCGTTGCAGCTATTCTGTCGTGTGTGCCGAATCCTGGAGCGCACAGCTCCCCGGCGCTTGCGACCCGCGAAGCGGGCCGCCGGCCTCACACAGACCCCATACGCATCGACCAGAACGCCGGAGGCGCGCAGTGGAGCGGAAATCCGAAACAAGGACGCCCGAAGTGGGAGACAAGACCAAGAGTTTCCACAAGGGTCAGGTCATCTACAAGGAGGGCCAGTCCAGCAACGAAGCCTACATCATCAAGCAGGGCGCGGTGGGCGTCTACCGCCTCTCGGGCAACAAGCGCATCACCCTGGGCATCATGCGCCCGGGCCAGATTTTCGGCGAGATGGGCGTGATCAGCGAAGAGAAGCGCACCGCCTCGGCCGAAGCGCTGGAGTACACCGAAGTCATCGTGCTGGACCAGAACCTCCTGCACACCCTGCTGCTCAAGTGCCCCCGCCCCGTGCAGATCATCACCACCTATCTCGTGGAGCGCATCCGGGCCCTCAACGCCCGCGTGACGGAGCGCAGCTGCTCCAACACCTTCTCCTCGGTCTGCAACATCATCCAGCTGGCCTGGAAGGGCCTGCCCAGGCCCGCGGCAAAGCCCGGGGTCAAGGCCGAGGCCGCGCAGCTCTCCACGGTGGAGCTCTCCCGCACCATCAAGGACATCCTGCTCATCTCCCAGGTGGAGATCGACGACATCCTGGAGAAGCTTGCCAAGCTGCACGTGGTGGACATCACCGACGTCAAGGGCTCCCACTACCGGCAGGACCCGCTGCTGGGCACCAGGAAGAAGACCGGCGAGTTCGTGCGCGAGCGACTTCTCTCCGTGCCCGACCTGGACCGTTTCGCCAGCGTTACGCGCAACCTGGCCAAGGACAACCAGGACGATGCCGCCTGCGACCTGGAGTTCATCGACCTTGACGACTTCGCCGCCCTGGTGCAGGCTCAACCGGAAACAATCCTGAAAAAGATTTCCTACGGAGAGATGCCCCCCACCTCCTTCTTCTTCCACAAACGCTCCATCATGGATTACGCGGAGCAGGTGGGCGGCGAATACTTCCAGCGCGCCAAGCGCCCCCGCCTCAAAACCGAAGATCTGGCCACCGTGCAGGACATCGTGGCCGTGGACAACGCCACCTTGGGCGAGGCGCTCTCCCAGCTGGGGTTCTACAAGGTTTCCGTGCTGGCCTCCCTGGCCGGGCCCGAAGCCCGGCAGAAGATCATGGCCAACCTCTCCAAGAAAATCGCGGCCGTGGTCACCGAGGAGATCGGACGCCTGGGCGCGGTGGACCCCGACGAGGCCTCGGACATCGAGGACGAACTCCTGGCGCTCATCAAGAACATGAAGGGGCTTAACGGGTGAACATAGCCACAGTCATCGGCTTCACGGCGGGCATCATCATCCTGGGGACGGCCACGTTCTTCGCCACGGACTCCGTCCGCGTCTTCATCAACTTTCCGGGCCTGGCCATCGTGCTGGGCGGCACCCTGGCCTCCACCTTCATCTGCTTCCCGCTCAAGGAAGTCACCCGGGTGTTGAGCATCTTCCTCACGGCCCTCAAGCGCGAGGAGCTGCCCATCGGCAACTACATCGAGGCCATCGTCCACATCGCCCGCGAGGCCTCGGCGCGCGGCAAGGTCCACCTGGAGAGCGCCCTGCCCGGCATCGAGAACGAGTTCCTGCAGAACGCCATCCAGATGCTCGTGGACGGCTACTCCCGCGAGGAGATCAAGGAAATCCTGGAGACGCGCATCGAGCAGACCTACCAGCAGGAGATCTCCTCGGCGGGAATCTACCGCACCATGGCCAAGCTCTCCCCGGCTTACGGGCTCATCGGCACGCTCATCGGCTTCATCGGGCTCATGCAGGTCATGGGCGGTGGCGGGCTCTCCACCCTGGGCCAGCACATGGCCGTGGCCCTGACCACCACGCTCTACGGCATCCTGCTCTCCAACCTGATCTTCCTGCCCATCGCGGTGAAGGTGGAAAAACGCATCGAGGAGCGCGTGCTGCTCATGTGCGTGATCCGAGACGGCGTGCTCTTCATCAAGGACAAGACCCCCGCGGCCATCGTGTACGACAAGCTCAAGGCCTACCTGCCCCCCAGACGCTGGGCCTCCATCGGCAAGCGCCCCTAGGCTACGCACATGCTCAACCTCAGCAAACTGCGCGGCCGCCAGAAGGACGAGGACGAGGGTACCTGGTTCATCTCCCTGGCGGACCTGCTCACCCTGCTGCTCTGCTTCTTCGTGCTCATGCTCTCGGTCTCCCAGCTGGACCAGGACCGCTACAAGAAGGTGGCCAGCGCCCTGGAAGACTCCCTGAAGGCCGAGAAGGCCAAGCGTTCGGCCCTGCCCCAGGGCGTGGCCGTCAAGCAGGACATCAACCTGGGCGGTCAGCTCTACCCCGTGGTGCCCCCCGCCCTGCCCCCGCAGGTCTATGACAGCAAGGTCCCGGCCGGAGGCCTGAACCCGCCCGCGCAGACCGGGCAGCCCAAGCCCGGCAAGTCCATCGACGAGGTGCGCAACGAGCTGGGCCTGCGCTTCGCCCAGGACCCCGCCGGGGTGCAGATCGAGCAGCGCGAGGGCGGCTTCGCCATCACCCTCAAGGGCGCGGTGCTGTTCGACAAGGCCAGCGCGGACCTGACCGCCGCCTCCATCCCCTATCTCGACTCCATCGCCGCCTCGCTGCGCGGCACGCCCTACGCCGTCACCGTGGAGGGACACACGGACAACCTGCCCATCCAGTCCTTCGTTTATCCCTCCAACTGGGAGCTCTCGGCGGCCCGGGCATCCCGCGTGGCGCGGCACCTCATCGACCGGGGCGTGCCCAAGGAGCGCATCCACGTGACCGGCTATGCCGACACCCGCCCCGTGGCCGCCAACGACACCCCGCAGGGGCAGCCCATCCCCGAAAACCAGGCCCGCAACCGCCGCGTGGTCGTGCTCATCAATCCATGAACGGCACCGACACCCTCGATATCGGGCCGGACACGGCCCAGCCCAAGCTCAAGGGCGTGTTCTCCTCCGCTGCGCTGCCCGGGCAGGAGCCCGACCCGGCCGTGGCCAAGCATTTCTGGTTCGCGCGCGAGAGCGTGCCCGGCGTGGTGACCATCCAGCTGCTCGATGAGCATCAGCTGCCCACGCAGCGCAAGATCCAGGTTCCCAAGGACGAATTCCTGCGGGATTTCACCCTGGAGCCGGACCTGGGCTACAGGCTGCTCACGCAGCGCGTGCTCATGGGCGACTACTACCGCAACCAGGGCATGAACGTTGAGGCCAAGATCGAGTACCAGAAGGTGCTCCGTGTGGACGAGGAGAACATCCGCGGCAACTTCGGCCTTGGCCTGGCCTATCTTGCGCTCAATCAGCTGGAAAAGGGTCGCTACGCCTTCGAGAAGCTGGTGCGCCTGGACGAAAGCTTCAGCGCGGAGCACAAGCACCTGTTCAACGATTTCGGCATCGCCCTGCGCAAACGCGGCCTCTTCGACGAGGCCCTGGCCTTCTACCACCGCGCCCGCGAGCTCTGCGACGACGACGAGCACCTGCGCCTGAACATCGCGCGGGCCTGGTTCGAGAAGGGCGACACGGAGATGGCCTTCACGGAGCTTCGCATCTGCCTGGAACTTGACCCCAACTTCAGGGAAGTCCTGGCCTTCCTGGCCTACTTGCAGAAGCACGAGATCCTGCCCCAGAAGCCCGAGCTGCGGGAGTATTTCCAGCGCATGGCGCTCAAGCGCAGCGAGTTCGGGTCTCTGCTGGAGGATTGATCCGCCTGGGCGCTTTCCTCGCGCCCGTCTTGCCATTTTCGCTCTCAACGGACTATGCTCGCGGCGTGGCCCTTCATCATACCCGGTTGCAACGCCGCAAGGAGCCCCCATGTCCACCATTCTCTACATCAAGGCCTCACCCCGTGGCCCCCGCTCCCATTCCATCGCCGTGGCCGACGCCTTTCTGGAAGCCCTGGCCGAGCGCGACCCCGAGATCATCATCAGGACACGCAACCTCTTCGAGGACGATCTCCCGGCCTTCGACGGCCCTACCCTGCAGGCCAAGTACAACGTGCTGCACGGACTGACCCACGACCCGGAGCAGTTCCGGGCCTGGGAGGCGGTGCGGCGCATGGTGGAGGAACTCAAGATGTGCACCGGGCTGGTCATGGCCGTGCCCATGTGGAACTTCAGCCTGCCCTACCGGCTCAAGCACTACATCGACCTGATCGTGCAGCCGGGCCTGAGCTTCGAGGCGGACGGGGACGGGGTGCGCGGGCTCATCCCGGACAAGCCGGTGTTCGTGGCCTACGCCAGCGGCGGGCAGTACCCGGCGGGCACGGCGGCCGCCGCGCTGGACCACCAGAGGCCTTACCTGGAGCTGATCCTGGGCTACATCGGGCTCAAGGACATCAGATCGGTGCGGGTGGAGTCCACGCTGGCTTCGGATGCTGTGGCTGGAGAAAGCCGGAATCGGGCTATCGCGAAGGCGAGGGAGATGGCGAAGGAGTTCTAGGAGCCGCGCCCGCGGATCAGACCTCAACAAGCAGGAGTTGTGTGATTTCACATGAACAGGATTTCGATTCTCGCCGCAGTGGCCATGATCGCGTTGTCGCTCCCCGCCATGGCCGCAGACCCCGGAGCGGCCTGCGCCGGAGTGCGTTACGAGCGCATCGGGTCCTACACCGTCGAACGGTTGAATCGGATCATGAGCAAGGAACTGTCGGAATTCAGCTCGTTCAAGACCGCTTATCCCGCCGCGAAGAACGGCGTTGACCTGTACCGGATCAGCTACGACACAGTGATACCCGAGCAGAACAACCGCCCCACCAGGGCTTCAGGCTTGATCGCCGTCCCCCGGGTGGCGAAGAGGACGCTGCCGGTCCTCTCGTATCAGCACGGTACGGTGTTCTCCGGGACGGCGGTCCCATCCAACCCGGAGGAATCGACGGAGACGCGGCTGATGGTGGCCCGTTTCGCCGGGGACGGCTATGTCGTGATCGGGGCTGATTACATCGGCAAGGGGCTCTCCGAAGAGCCTGACAGCTACATGGTCAAGGATGCCACCGCGCAGGCCTGCCTGGACATGTTGTTTGCGTCCAGGGTGGTGTGCCGCGCCTTGCGGATCGAACAGGGCGACCTGTTCCTGAGCGGCTGGTCCCAGGGGGCGTGGAGCACCATGGTTTTCCGCCACAGGCTTGAGAGCCTGGGCATTCCCGTGAAGGCCGCCGCCACGGCGAGCACCCCCAACGACCTGTACATGCTGATGACCAGATGGATAAACAATCCCACCGCGCTGGACGCGAGCTACCTCGTCGCGCTGCCCGCCTTGTTCATCAACTCCTACGAGCGTTATTACGGGATGAGCGGCCTGAGCCGTACGGCCATAAAACCGCAGTATTGGCAAGCGGCGAACGATTTTTACGAGAACAGGATCGGCTGGGAGGAGGCCGCCAAGCTGCTGCCCGCCACCGTGGCGGACCTTCTGCAGCCGGAGTTCGCGGCGGCCAGCTCGATGGCCGCGAGCCCCTTCTTCAGGCAGCTTCAGGACAACCAGGCCTACCGCTGGCGCTACGCCACCCCCAGCCGCTATTACTTCGGGAAGGCGGATGAGGTCATGCCGCCCTCCATCGCAACGTTGCCGGTGGAGTACGCGCGCGCCCTGGGCGGGGCGGCCGCCGAGGCCGTTTATGCCGGTGACGGTGCCGACCATCGCGGCACGTTCCTGTACGGAGTGTACGACCAGAAGGTGTGGTTCGACAGCCTGATGGGGCGGTAGAATCACGGGGAACCGCCCCGGCCTGACCCGGGGCGGGGGATCAGATATCCTGCACGCTGTCCAGCGTGCCGCTTGACGGCGCGCCGCCCTTCATCCCCGCGCCCTTGGGCGGCTTGAACTCGCGGGAGAAGAGCTTCAGGTGCAGCTTGCGGCCTTCCGTGAAGTTGGGGTTGATCCACAGCGCCTTGAGGATAGCCTCCTGCGCGCCCTTGGGGTCGCCCATGAAGAACATGGCCTTGGCCATGTTGAAATGGATGTTCTCGTCGTCGGGGGTCAGCTCCAGGGCCTGGCGGTAGGCGTGCAGCGCCCCGGGCAGGTCCCCGGCCTTGCGCAGCTTGACGCCCAGGGTGTTGAAGGGGTTGGGGCTGTCGGCGTCGTACTTGAGCACCTCGATGAACAGCTCCTTGGTCTCCTCCAGCCGGTTGAACTGGGCGAAGGTCTCTGCGGCCTTCTGCAAGTAGGACTTGTAGCCGTCCAGATCGCCCTTGCCCCTGTAGGCCTCGGCCAGGCCCTTGTAGGCTTCGGCGAACAGCTCGTTGATCTTCACGGCCTTCTTGAAGGCGATGATGGCCTGGCCGTACTTCTGACGGATGAGGTACTTGCACCCCATGTCGTAGTACTTCTGGGCCTGGTTCTCCTCGGAGACGAGCTCCTCGAAGGCCTCGATGGCCTCGTCGAACTTGCCCGCCGCCAGGAGCCGCTTGCCCTCCTGCAACTGGGACTGCTCGATGTCCGCCAGGCGGTCCACCTTGAGGGCGCGCAGCATGTGGTTCTGGAAGGTGTCCGCCGTGTAGGGGCGCAGCACGTAGCCGTCCACCCCGGCGGCGATGGCCTCCAGCACCTTGTCCTTCTGCCCCTCCTGCGTGACCATGATCACCGGGGTGTCGCGCAGGTCCATGTTCAGGCGCATGAGTTTGAGGAACTTGAGCCCTTCCATGTCCGCAAGCTGGGAATCAAGCACCACCAGGTCGGCGCTTTGCGTGCCCAGGAAATCGATGGCCTCCGAACCGGAGGCGAAATGCTCGATGAGCGCGGCCTTGAGCTGCTTGAGGCATTGCCTGTCGCGGCGTGCGTGATCCTCCACCCCGGTGACGGTGATCACGACGTCCAACCTGACGGGGGAAGAGACCTTTTCCGGCACCTGGGACTCCGCTGTATTGATGGACTGTTGGAAAAAACACTACCGACTGAGGTGACTATAAATCCCGTCTTTCAAATGCGTCAACTGGGGGTCGCGCGGAAGGATGGCGAAAAGGCTCTCCACATGCCCCCGTTCCAGGAAGGCCCGCCGCGCGGCCCGGCTGGTGAGGTCGAAGACCCAGCTGAGCAGCAGGAGGGTGAAGTCGTTCTCGTAGCGCATGAGCCCGTAATCGCCGATGGACCCGGCCCTGATCTGGTCCACGATGGCCTGAGTGTAGCGCTCGGGTTCGTTCCGCACGTTCAGGACGACCACCTCGGAGCGTTTGCCCCCGGGCTGCAGGTATTCGAGCATGATGCGCACGATGTCGAGCTTGTCGCTGTCGCGCACGAGGCGGGTCACGGCGGCAAGCTCGGGACCGGCCCCCCGGGGGATGGCCCTGCGGTTGTGCAGCACCACGGCCCCGAGCACCAGCGCCCGCACATCGGCGTCCAGCGCCCGGATGTGTCCCTGGCCGCGCAGGGCGCGCACCCCAAGGAAGGCGTGGTTGTCGGAGTCGGGGTCGCGGAAGGTCTTGTAGGTTCTGTATTGGGGAAAGCGCCCGGTGTCGTGGTAGAGGGCGCCGAGCAGGCAGGCTTCCTCCAGGCGTGCGGGCAGGCCCAGCGTGGGCGTGATGGCCCGCGCCTCCTCCAGCACGCCCAGCGAATGCTCCAGCTTCAGGTCGATATGTTCATCATCCTCGGGGATACCGGTATGGAACTCCGATACGTACCCCTTGAACCATTCCACATGCCTCTCAAGCACTCAGCACCTCGCCGTGGTCCATCGCCCGGGTTCACTGCATCATCCGCCCGGAATTTTCAAGACATAACCCTTGTGTCCCAAAAGCGAACTCTGTAGAAATTCAGTCTAGCACGCCCGTTGGAGGAAGTTAATGAAAGCTTTGGTCGTTGAAGACGATTTCGCCAGCAGGAAGCTCTTGCAAAAAATTCTCGCCCCCTATGCCGAGGTGGACATCGCCGTCAACGGGGTCGAGGCCATCGACGCGTTCACCCGCTCCCTCGACGAGGGAAGCCCCTACGACCTGGTCTGCATGGACATCATGATGCCCGAGATGGACGGCCAAGCCGCCCTCAAGCGCATCCGTGCCATCGAACGCGACAAGGAGATTCCCCCCGCCAAGGAAGCCAAGGTCATCATGACCTCCGCCCTGGACGACCCCAAGAACGTAGTGGAGGCCTACTACAAAGGCGGAGCCACCTCCTACGTGCCCAAACCCATCGACAAGCAGATGCTCCTGCACCTGCTCAAGAACCTGAGCCTCATCGACTGAGGCCGGGCCGCATCCAGCCATGAAACGCGTATCGGGACTCCCGGCCATGCTGGCCCTGGCATCCGCCGCAGCTCTTGCAGCCGGTGATGCCCTGGCCGCCGCGGCGGACCCGCTGGCCACCCCCTCGCGCGCGGCCTTCAACATCTTGGACTTCCTGCTTCTGGCCCTGCTGGGCTACCTGGCTTGGCGGCTCATCTCCCGCTTGGCCAACCGCGACAAGGACAACGACGACGAGCCCCCCACCTATGACGTCACCCCCCGCGACGACGAGAAGGACATCTCCCCGCAGGAACGCCGAAGCCGCGCCGCCCAGGCCGCCTGGGAATACCTGACCGGGGAGAAGGGAGCCGACATCCGACCGGATGACAAGCCGATTCCCGCGGGCGACGGCGGGTTCGACGAGCGGGACTTCCTGCGCGGGGCCAAGCTGATGTACGGACGCGTGCGGCAATCCTGGGCCGGGCGGGACATGGCGGACCTGCGCCAGTTCACCGCCCCGGACATGATGCGCGAGTTCGAGCGCATGAACTCCGAGAGCCCAGAGCATGAAAAGGTGGCCGTGCTGCTGGTTGAGGCCAAGGTGCTGGAGGTCAAGAAGGAGGAGAAGCGCACCGTGGTGCGCGTGGGCTACGAGGCCACCCTCTCGGACGACCCGGCGACCCAGGCATCGCGCAAGGTGAGCGAAACGTGGGTGTTCTCCCGCGACGACACCGTGGTGGACGGCCACTGGCTGCTGGAGAGCATGGAGAAGGCGCAGTAAGCCTAGCTTGTCGATTACGGTTGTACGCAAAAAAAGGGCCCGAAGGCCCTTTTCGTATTTCTGACGATCTTCCCATCTACAGCGGCACGCCGTTCTCCCGCAGGTCCTGCGCCAGCAGTTCCTTGAGCCGGCGGCTCACCGGGCCGACCTTGCCGTCGCCCACGGGCCTGCCGTTGTACTCAACCACCGAGATGCACTGGGAGGTGGTGCCCAGCACCAAGAGCTCCTTGGCGGCGTAGATGTCCTCTTCGGTGATGGACTTGTAGCAGTGCGGCCGTTCGGGGCTGGCCAGCTCCAGCGCGCGCAGCAGCGTGGTGCCCGACAGCGCGTTGTGCAGCTTGGGCACGGTGATGCAGCCCTCGGCGTCCACCAGGGCGATGTTCTCGGTGGCGCCTTCGGCCAGGTAGCCCTCCTGGTCGAAGCAGATGGGGAAGTCCTTGCCTTTGGCCTTGGCCTCCTGGCGCATGAGCACGTTGGGCAGGTAGTCGATGCTCTTGATGGTGGCCAGATAGCTCTGCTTGGCCGGGATGGAGGTGCGGAAGGCGGTGACGCCCTTCTCGTAGAACTCCGCCGGTTTGGGCTTGTAGGCGTAGGCCGCCACGTAGAGGCTCGGTTCAGGGCACTCCCAGGGGTCGATGCCGAAGCCGCCGGGGCCGCGCCCCAGCAGCATGCGCAGCAGGCCGTTGGCCTGCCCGGTGCTGCGGGCCAGCTCCAGCACGATCTCGCGCACGCGCTCCCACGGGCAGGGCGGCGTAAGCCCGATGGCCTTGCCGGAGCGGCCCATGCGCGCCAGATGCTCGTCCAGCAGGCAGACGCGCCCGTCCACCCACTTGATGGTCTCGAACACGCCGTCGCCCCGGTGCACCAGGTGGTCGTCCCAGGGCATGAGCATCAGGGCCGCATCCTTGCAGATGGCGCCCACGCGATGCTCGTAAAAGGCAAGCACCTGCCCCGCGCCGGGGCGCGGGGCGGCGAGCATGCGTTCCAGATAGGCTTTGGAATCCAGGATTTCCACGTTCGGCTAGACCTTCAGCTTGCCCTTGGCCAGCAGCAGTTCCGCGATCTGCACGGCGTTGAGCGCCGCGCCCTTGCGGATGTTGTCAGCCACGATC
Organism: Fundidesulfovibrio soli; assembly: GCF_022808695.1. Lineage (NCBI taxonomy): Bacteria > Pseudomonadati > Thermodesulfobacteriota > Desulfovibrionia > Desulfovibrionales > Desulfovibrionaceae > Fundidesulfovibrio > Fundidesulfovibrio soli. The sequence continues at coordinate 16,773 of NZ_JAKZKW010000006.1, read as the reverse complement.
CACATGTTCAGGCCGTTCTCCACGGTGTTGTCCTGGCGGATGCGGCCCACGAAGACCTCGTCCTCGCCGGCGGCCATGATGGGCATGGGGTACATCTTCTCGGCCGGGTTGTCGTAGACCTGCACGCCGGGGGCGGCGGCCAGCGCGGCCCTGGCCTGCGCGGCGGTGACCGGCTTCTCGAACTCCAGGTTCACGGACTCGGAGTGGCCGTAGAACACGGGCACGCGCACCGTGGTGGCCGTGACCTTGATGGAGTCGTCACCCATGATCTTGGCCGTCTCCTTGATCATCTTGATCTCCTCGTAGGTGTAGTCACCCTCGGAGAACACGTCGATCTGGGGCAGGCAGTTGAAGGCGATCTGGTGCGGGTAGACCTTCACTTCGGGGTCGATGCCGTTGAACATCTGGCGCACCTGGGTCTCCAACTCGGTGATGGCCTTCTGGCCCGTGCCGGACACGGCCTGGTAGGTGGAGACCACCACGCGCTTGATGGTGTAGAGGTCGTGCAGGGGCTTCATCGCCACCACCATCTGGATGGTGGAGCAGTTGGGGTTGGCGATGATGCCGGTGTGCCAGTCCACGTCGTCCGGGTTGACCTCGGGCACCACCAGCGGGACCTTGGGGTCCATGCGCCAGGCGCTGGAGTTGTCCACCACCACGCAGCCGGACTTCACGGCGTGCGGGGCGAACGTCTTGGAGGTGGAGCCGCCTGCGGAGAACAGGGCCAGGTCCACGCCCTCGAAGCTCTTCTCGGTCATCTCGGCAACGGTGAGCTCGCCGTCCTTGAAGGGCACGGTGGTTCCCGCCGAACGGGAGGAGGCCAGGGCGCGCACCTCGGTGGCGGGGAAATTGCGGTCTTCCAGGGTCTTGAGCATCTCGCGGCCAACGGCCCCGGTTGCTCCTGCGACGGCGACGACGAGCTTGGACATGGTATCTTGCTCCTTGTGGCAAAGCGCGGCCTAACGTTGCCGGCCACGCGTTGGTGTCAGACTCTTAAAGCGAAAGCCCCTTCACAATATCCAGGCAGGCCTGGGCCTTGTTGAGCGTGTACAGGTGCACGCCCGGGGCGCCGCGCGCAACCAGGTCCTGGCATTGGGTCCGGGCGTAGTCCACGCCCAGCTCGCGCACGGCGTCCGCGCCGCCCTTCGTGTTGGCTGCCTCCAGGCGCTCCAGGTAGCTCGGCGGCAGGGTCGCGCCGCACAGCCCGAGGATGCGCTTGATGGAGGCCAGGTTCATGATGGGCAGCACGCCGGGGATGATGGGCACGGTGATGCCCCTGGCCCGGCATTTCTCGACGAAAGCGAAATAGTGGTCGTTATCGAAGAAGAGCTGGGTGATGGCGAACTTGCCGCCCTGCTCCACCTTGAGCTTGAGGTAGTCGATGTCCGTCTCCAGGCTTTCGGCCTGGGGGTGCTTCTCGGGGTAGCCGGCCACGCCGATGCAGATGTCCGGGTAGGCCTTGCTGATGAAGCCCGCAAGATCCGAGGCGTGCTGGAAGGCGGCGTCCTCGGGCTTGAAGTCCTCCTGCCCCTGGGGCGGATCGCCGCGCAGGGCCAGCACGTTGTCCACCCCGGCTTCCACAAGGGAGTCCAGGAAGCCGCGCAGATAGTCCTCGGAGGCGCCCACGCAGGTCAGATGGGCCATGGGGTTGAGCCCGAAATCCTTGCTGAAGCGGCTCACCAGCTCCAGGGTGTTGGCCTGGGTGGAGCCGCCCGCCCCGTAGGTGACGGAGACGAACAGCGGAGAGAGCGTGGAGAGCTTGCCCACCTCGTAGAAGAACGCGGGCCAGGCGGCCTTGTCCTTGGGGGGGAAGAACTCGAGGGAGACGAATTTCTTGCCGGATGAAAGCAGGTCGTTGATGCGCAAGGAAGGCTCCGTATGGGGGTGGGTTCGGGCGGTCAGACGCCGCGAAGCGCCGCTAATTCCTCGACGATGTCCCTGTCCGCGGCCAGGAACGGCAGGGCCGGGCCTTCGGAAGGCTCCAGCCAGCGAAGGCCTTGGCCTTCAAGTGGACGGGGAAACCCCTTGAAAACATGGATATGGAAAAAAGACAAGTTTACCGTGAAATCCGGATAGGTATGGGTCTTTTCCTTCCAGAAGTCCGCCTCCCGAACCTCGATGGCCAGCTCCTCGCGCAGCTCGCGTACCAGGGCCTCCAGGGTGGTTTCCCCCGGCTCCACCTTGCCGCCGGGAAACTCCCAAAGCCCGGCGTGGCGCTTGCCCTCGGGCCGCCGCACGCCAAGGTAGCGCCCGCCGCTCCAGACGATGCCCGCCACCACCTGCATGACCGGCGACCCCTTCCTGGGGCTCACAGGGCCTCCCGCCGCTCTTCGAGCACGGCGATCCTGTCCTCCAGGTCGGCCAGGTCCGCAACGAGGCGGTCGCACTCTTCCTTGTGGGCGTGGTACTCCTTGGACAGTTCGGAGAAACGGCTTGCGTCGGCGTAGGTGGCCGGGTCGGCCATCTCCTGCTCCACCATCGTCTGGTTGAGCATCACTTCCTCAAGCCGCGCTTCGAGTTTTTCGTAGCGATCCTTCATGGGCTTGAGCTCGCGGGAGATGGCGTTGCGCTCCTCGGCCTTGCGGCGCTTCTCGGCCTGCCTGTTCTCGCGGGACTCGGACTTCGCGCGCGGCTCGGCGTCCAGCTCACAGGCGGCCTTGGCCTGCTCCTTCAGGTGGCGCTCGTAGGCCTCGTAGCCGCCCAGGAACTCGCCCAGGCCGTCGGGGCCGACGGTCCAGACCACCTCCGCCACCTCGGAGAGCAGGTAGCGGTCGTGGGCCACGAAGAGGATGGTGCCCTCGTAGTCCACCAGCGCGGAGACAAGGGCCTCGCGGCTCTCCAGGTCCAGGTGGTTGGTGGGCTCGTCCAGCACCAGCAGGTTGGCCCGGGCCAAAAACAGGCTGGAGAGCACCAGGCGGCTCTTCTCGCCGCCGGAGAGGTCGCGCACGAAGCGCTCGAAATAGTTTTCGCCGAGCATGAACAGCCCCAGCACGGAGCACAGCTCCTCCGTGGAGGCCTTGGGGTCGGAGAGCCGCCTGATCTCGGACATGACGGTCTCGTTGGGCCGCAGGATCTCGGTGGAGTGCTGGCTGAAGTAGCCCATTCGCACAAGCGACCCGAACTTCACCAGTCCGCCCGTGGGCTTCAGGTCGCCGGTGAGGCACTTGAGCAGCGTGGTCTTGCCCGCGCCGTTGGGTCCGGCCAGGGCCACCTTCTGGCCCCGGTACAGGTTGAAGGTCAGCTTGGGCCACAGGGGCTGGCCCCCGGGGAAGGCGAACTCCAGCTCGGCCGCGGAGAGGATGTTCTTGTCCGCGCGGCTGGGCTCGGGGAGCTTGAAGTCCAGGGTCTTGCGCTTGCGCTCGATGTTGCCCGCCACCCCGGCCAGCTCCTTCTGGAGCTTGTCCACGGCCTTGAGCTTGCTCTGGGCCTGGCGGGCCTTGGTGGCCTTGTAGCGGAAGCGGCTGACGAAGGCCATCTGCTGGTTGATGGCCTGGGAGAGCTGCGCGGCCTTCTGCTCGACCTGCAGCTGGTTCTGGGCGCGCCACTCCAGGAAGCCGCTGAAGGAGCCCGGCCGGAAGGCGGGTTTGTCGCCCCCCAGGAAGAGCACGTGGGTGCCCACCCGGTCCAGGAAGATGCGGTCGTGAGCCACGAACACCAGCACGCCCTTGAAGCAGAGCAGGTATTCCTCCAGCCACTCCACGGCCTCGATGTCCAGGTGGTTGGTGGGCTCGTCCAGCAGGAGCACGTCGGCCCCGGCCACCAGCACCCGGGCCAGCTTGGCGCGCTCGCGCCAGCCGCCGGAGAGCAGGCGCACGGGCTTGGGCCAGCTCTCCTCCGAGAAGCCCAGGCCGGAGAGGATGGCCTTGGCCCGGTGCTCAGGGTTGTAGCCCAGGGAGTGCTCCATCTCAGCCTGGCGGGCGGAGAGTTCGGCCAGGAGGCGCTCGTCGTGCTCCAGGCTGGCGTGCTCCCACTCCCGCCAGAACTCCTTCCAGGAGGCCAGCGCGGACATGACCCAGGCCAGCAGGGGCTCGTCCAGCTCGGAGCCCGCCAGCTCCTGGGCCACATAACCCAGTCGCACCCCGGGAGGCAGGATCACCCGCCCCGAGTCAGGCTCGGCCTCGGCGGCCAGGAGTTTCAGGAACGTGGACTTGCCGCAGCCGTTTGGGCCCACGACGGCCAGGCGCATTCCGCCCGTGACCTCGAGGCTGAAGCTGGCCAGCAGGTCGCGGCCACCCAGGGACTTGGAGAGATTTTGTATGCTTATCTTGGACATGGCGGAATAATAAGGAGGAATTATCTGCGGCGGGACTATGCGCCCGAGGGCGGCCGTTGTCAAACGCGCCTTATTGACAATGATTTTCATTTTCATTAAGATCCGGCCATACCGATCACGGAGGCATCCATGACAACCGCCGCGACAGCACCCGTCCGCAGAAAGCTCTGGCAACAGCAGGATTTCCAGTGCCCCATCCTGGGCACCTGCCTGAGCATGGCCGAGCTGCGCAAGCTCGCCCGCAAACTCGGCATAGCCTTCTCCCCCGGTGCCACGGACTACGAAATCCACGTCCGCTTCGTGCGCGAGGCCAGCGCGGAGAGCCCCCTCTCCCACCATCTCAACAAATATCTGGACAAGAAATACCGGACGCACATCCGGCAGTTCGCCAAGGCCCAGGATGCGGCCACGCTTGAGGCCATGTGGAAGTTCTCGCTCAAGTCCGGCGACATACCCGGTCCGTTCTGGGCGGTGCTCAGCCACCCGGGCCTCGGGGCCGGACTCAGGGCCAAGGTCTTCGGGGATGTGCACATGCTCTCACACCTGATGGGCGCGGCCAACCGGGCGGACATCAAGCGCGTGAGCGCCCTGGAGCGCCGCCTGGACGAGCTGGGCCAGGCCCTGTCGAGGGTGCAGGCCGCCAGGCGCTCCCAGAAGCTGGAGTGGACCGTGCGCGTCAAGGATCTGGAGGACCGTTTGGAAACGGAACGCGGCGAGCGGCTGAAACTGGCGCGCAAGCTCCGCGAGTCCGTCCACGCTTCAGGGAGCGACCCCGCGCCGGTCCGGGACGCCGCCCTCGCCGCGGCCCAGGAGGCGGACGCGGCGCGGGAGGAGGCCCGCCGCCAGGCCGCCATCATCGAGGAGCTCTACCGGGAGAATCAGGCCCTGCGGCAACACGTGGGCGAGCTGACGGCCGAGCTGGAGCGCGCCGACAATGAACTGGCCTGCGCCCTGCCCTGCGCCGGGGAAGGTTGCGGCGGAGAAGGCTGCGCCGCCGGGTCCGGCCAATGCCCCTGCCCGGAGCTTGGCGGCAAGAACGTGCTGTACGTGGGCGGACGGTGCAGCCTGGTGCGCCACTACCGCCAGTTGGTGGAGCGCGCGGGCTGCCGCTTCCATCACCATGACGGCGGCGTGGAGCACTCCCCTGGCGAGCTGTACGGCAAGCTGGCCTCGGCCGACGTGGTGCTCTGCCCCGTTGATTGCGTCAGCCACGACGCCTGCCAGGCCGTGAAGAAGGCCTGCAAGCACTGCATGAAGCCCTTCATGATGCTGCGCAGCTCCGGCCTCTCGGCCCTGGCCCGCTCCCTTGACCAGTTGGCGGCCTGCGTGAATTGATGCTAGAGCGGGCCATGAAACACCACATCCGCCCCCTGATGCGTTTCCTGGGTCTGGCCGTACTGCTGTGCGGCCTTCTGTCCGGACTCCTGGCCGGCAATGGCCTCGCCGCCAAGCCGCACTTTCTGCCGGCCGGTTCGCTGGACCTGGTGGCCGTGCTGCCGCCGCCCCCGGCCGACGGTTCCCCCCGGAACAAGGCCGAGCTCAAGGAACTGCTGCACCTGCAGCGCACCCGCACCCCAGCCATGATCGCGTTTGCGCTGGAGGACGTCACGCGCTCGCCCTTCCGCTTTGCGGACGTGCTGGGCCCCGAGTTCAACAAGCAGAACCTGCCCGGCGTCGAGGAGTTTTTCGTGGCTGTACTGGAGGACGTCAGCCTCCAGGTCGATCCGCCGAAACAGCACTGGAACAGGCTCCGGCCCTTCCTGCTCGACCCGATGATCGAACCGTGCCTGCCACAACCCGCCAGCGCCTCCTACCCCAGCGGGCATTCAGCCTTCGGGCACCTGGCGGCCATCGTGCTCTCGGCCATGGTGCCGGAGAAGGCCGAGGCGCTGGCCAAGCGCGGTGAGGCGTTCGCCCGCAACAGGCTGATCGGCGGAGTGCACTACCCCAGCGACGTGGCAGCTGGCGCGGAGGCGGCGAAGATCATCGCCAAGGCGCTGTTCGAAAACCCTGAGTTCAAGAAGGCGTTCCAGGAGGCCAAGGCCCAGACCCGCCGGGTTCTGGGGCTGACGCCCTGAGGCCGCCTCTTCAGGCACAGCATAAAAAAAGGGGGCCGCGAGGCCCCCTTTTCGTTGTGTCGCGGCGAAAGCCTACAGGCGTTCCAGCACCAGGTCGCCCATCTTCTGACAGCCCACCAGGGTCTTGCCGGGCTCCATGATGTCGCCGGTGCGGAAGCCGTCCTGGAGCACCTTGGTCACGGCGGCCTCGATGCTGTCGGCCTCGGCGGCCATGGCGAACTGGTAGCGCACCATCATGGCCACGGAGAGGATCGTGGCCAGGGGGTTGGCCTTGTCCTGCCCGGCGATGTCCGGGGCGGAGCCGTGGATGGGCTCGTAGAGGCCCGGGCCGGAAGCGCCCAGGGAGGCCGAGGGCAGCATGCCGATGGAGCCGGTGATCACCGCGGCCTCGTCAGAGAGGATGTCGCCGAAGAGGTTCTCGGTGACGATGGTGTCGAACTGGCCGGGGTCGCGCACCAGCTGCATGGCGGCGTTGTCCACGTAGAGGTGGGAGAGCTCCACGTCGGGGTAGTCCTTGGCGACCTCGAGAACCACCTCGCGCCACAGCTGGGAGACGTCGAGCACGTTGGCCTTGTCCACCGAGCAGAGCTTCTTGCCGCGCTTGCGGGCCACCTCGAAGCCGACCTTGGCGATGCGCCTGATCTCGGACTCGGAGTAGATCATGTTGTTGAAGGCCACGCGCTCGCCGTCGCGGACTTCCTCGCCGCGAGGGGTGCCGAAGTAGGCCCCGCCGGTGAGCTCGCGGATGACCATCACGTCCAGGCCCTTGCCGATGATGTCGGGGCGCAGGCAGCAGGCGTGCTTGAGCTCGTCGAAGAGCTTGGCCGGGCGCAGGTTGGCGAACAGGCCCAGCTCCTTGCGGATGCCGAGCAGCCCGCGCTCGGGGCGGATGGACTTCTCGATGGTGTCCCACTTGGGGCCGCCCACCGCGCCCAGCAGCACCGCGTCGGCGGCCTTGCAGGCGTCCACGGTGGCCTTGGGCAGGGGGTTGTTCTCGGCGTCGATGGCCGCGCCGCCGATCAGGTGGTAGCTGGTCTTGAACTCGTGGCCGAACTTCTTGCCGATCGCCGCCAGAACCTTCTCGGCCTGGGCCATGATCTCCGGGCCGATGCCGTCGCCGGGCAGGATGACGATGTTCTTGATCATTGTCTTGGAGTCTCCTTGTATTCAAAAAAAGGCCGCCCTGCCGGGCGGCCTTCTCGCGCTGTCTTACGCCTGGGCCGCCTTGCGGTCCTTCACGTAGTTGACCAGGCCGCCCTTATCCAGGATCTGCTGCATGAAGGGGGGCACCGGGGATGTCTTGATGACGTCGCCGGAGGTCTCGTTCTTGATGGTGCCGTTGAGGGGGTCGATGATCAGGTCGTCGCCGTCCTCGATCTTCTTCACCGCGTCGCCCACTTCCAGCAGGATCAGGCCCATGTTGAAGCCGTTGCGGTAGAAGATGCGCGCGAAGCTGTGGGCGATGACCACCGGGATGCCCGCGCCGATGATGGCCAGCGGCGCATGCTCGCGCGAGGAGCCGCAGCCGAAGTTCTCGCCCGCGACCATGATGTCGCCCTTCTTCACCCGCTTGACCCAGCCGGCCTCCAGGCCTTCCATGCAGTTCCTGCCAAGCTCCTCGGTGTCGGTGGTCACCAGGAAGCGGGCCGGGATGATGGCGTCCGTATCGATGTGAGCGCCGACTTTGTGAGCGCGTCCTTTGTACATGTGATTCTCCTTGGGTGGGGGCGCTGCCCCCACACCCCCGCCAGGGCGCTGCCCTGGACCTGCCAGGGGGATGATCCCCCTGGACCCTCAATAGGGGTGTTGGTCGTTCATTCGACGCCCCGCCGGTTCAATCAGCGAAGCCCATTGAAGTTTTTTGGAAGGGGGTCCGGGGGAGAACCTTTTGTTCACAAAAGGTTTCCCCCGGTCTTCCAAATCTTCCTCTTAAATCTTCTCGGGATGGACGATCTCGCCCGCGATGGCCGAAGCGGCGGCCACGGCCGGACCGGAGAGGTAGACTTCGCTCTGCAGCGAGCCCATGCGCCCCTTGAAGTTGCGGTTGGTGGTGGCGATGGAGCGCTCACCGGCCGCCAGAATGCCCATGTGGCCGCCCAGGCAGGGGCCGCAGGTCGGCGGGCCGACTACGCAACCGGAGTCCATGAAGATCTCCAGCAGCCCTTCCTTGAGGGCCTGCTTCCAGATCGTGGGGGTGGCGGGCAGCACGATGCAGCGCACGTGTTTGGCCACCTTGCGGCCCTTGAGCACGGCGGCGGCTTCGCGCATGTCCTCGATGCGGCCGTTGGTGCAGGAACCGATGATGGACTGGTCGATGCGGATGCCGGCGCACTCGTCCACGGGCTTCACGTTGTCAGGCAGGTGCGGGCAGGCCACGCGGGGGGTGAGCTTGGAGCAGTCGATGACCACCTCGCGCTCGTAGTGCGCGCCCTCGTCGGCGTACAGCTCGGTGTCGCCGGTGCGGCCAGCGGCCTTGGCGTAGGCCAGGGTCTTGGCGTCCACGGGGAACAGGCCGACCTTGCCGCCCGCCTCGATGGCCATGTTGGACATGGTCATGCGCTGCTCGATGGAGAGCTGCTCCACCACGGGGCCCGCGAACTCCAGGGCCTTGTACAGCGCGCCGGACACGCCGATCATGCCGATGAGCTCCAGAATGATGTCCTTGCCGCCGATCCACTTGGGGAGGGTGCCTTCGAGCACCACGCGGATGGTGGGGGGAACCTTGAACCAGGTCTCGCCCATGACCATGGCCGCGGCGATGTCCGTGGAGCCCATGCCCGTGGCGAAGGCGCCCAAGCCGCCGTACGTGCAGGTGTGGGAGTCAGCGCCGATCACTACGTCGCCGGGGCCCACCAGGCCCAGTTCGGGCAGCAGGGCGTGCTCCACGCCGCAGTCGCCGCCCTCGTAGTAGTGGGTGATGCCCTTGGCCATGGCGAACTCGCGCACCACCTTGACCTGCTCGGCGGAGTCGATGTCCTTGTTGGGGGTGAAGTGGTCGCATACGAGGGCGATCTTGTCCTTGTCGAACACTTCGGCGGCGCCCATCTTGTTGAAGCTCTTGATGGCCAGGGGGGCGGTGATGTCGTTGGCCAGCACGAGGCTTACGCGGCAACGGACGATCTGGCCGTCCTGGCTGACGGTTTCATCCGTATGACGCTGCAGAATCTTCTGGGCTAAAGTTTGGCGCATTCCCTTTCTTCCTCCTTTTTGGCCAACCGGTTGAGGGCATTGATGAAAGCTTTGGCGCTGGCGACGATCACGTCGCTGTCCGAGCTTCGGCCGACTGACTTGTGGCCGCCCTCTTCCAGTCGCACGGTCACCTCGCCCTGGGCGTCGGTGCCGCCGGTGACGGCGTTGACCGCGTACTGTTTGAGCACGGGGTTGCGCCCCGTAAGTTGGCTGATTGTGTTGAACACGGCGTCGATGGGTCCGACGCCGAAAGCCGCGAGCTTACGCTCCTCGCCGTCCACCTCGATGGACAGGGCTGCCGTGGGGGGCATAGCCATGTTGCCCGAGAGCACGGAGAGGTGCTTGAATCTGTACTTGTCCGGCATGCGGTAGATCTTCTCCAGGACGAGGGCTTCCACGTCCTCGGAGAAGATGTTCTTCTTCTTGTCCGCCAGTTCCTTCACCGCCTCGGTGACCTGGTTGACCTGCTCATCCGTGAGGGTGAAGCCCAACTCGTCCAGGCGGGCCTTCACGGCGTTGCGCCCGGAGTGCTTGCCCAGCACCATCTCGTTGCCGGCGCGGCCAACGGACTGAGGGGTCATGATCTCGTAGGTCTCGGCGCACTTGAGCACGCCCGCCTGGTGGATGCCCGATTCGTGGGCGAAGGCGTTGCCGCCGATGATAGGCTTGTAGGGCGGGATGGGCTGGCCGATGATCATGGAGAGCAGGCGAGAGGAGGGGTAGATCTGCTCGCTCTTGATGCCCGTCTCCAGGTTGTAGTAGCAGGCGCGCGTCTTGAGGGCCATGGACACCTCCTCGATGGAGGCGTTGCCCGCGCGCTCGCCGATGCCGCACAGGGTCACCTCGGCCTGGCGCGCTCCGGCGGAGAGGGCCGCCAGGGTGTTGGCGGCGGCCAGACCCAGGTCGTTGTGGCAGTGCACGCTGAATATCGCCTTGGAGGCGTTGGGCACCGTCGCCAGCAGGAACTTGATGAGCTCGTGGAACTCCTGCGGCTGGGCGTAGCCCACGGTGTCCGGAATGTTGATGGTGGTGGCGCCTGCGGCGATGGCCTTCTCGACGGCCACGGCCAGGAAGGGCCGCTCCGAGCGGGAGGCGTCCTCGCAGGAGAACTCCACGTCAGGCGTCAGGGAGGCGGCGAAGCTCACGGCCTTCTCGATCATCTCCAGCACCTGTTCGGGGCTCTTGCCCAGCTTGTGCTGCATGTGCAGGGGCGAGGTGGCCAGGAAGGTGTGGATGCGCGGCCGTTTGGCGCCCTTGATGGCGTCGTGGCAGCGCTGGATGTCGGAGGTCAGCGCGCGGCACAATCCGGCTACGGTGACGTTCTTCACGGTGGAGGCGATGGCCTGCACGGCCTGGAAATCACCCTCGCTGGCGGCCGGGAATCCGGCCTCGATGACGTCCACCCCGAGGATTTCAAGCTGCTGGGCAAGCCGGATCTTCTCGCCCTGGTTCATGGTCGCGCCAGGAGACTGCTCGCCGTCACGCAGGGTTGTGTCGAAAATGATGACACGATTGGACATACTGTTTCTCCACATTAGAGGAAACGAGGTAAGGAACCGGGCCGGAAGGCTTTACTAGCTGACTCGCTTCCGGTTGACAATTGCCTAAATCGCAAAAAAGAGGGTGTTCTGTTAGGATGAGAGCTCTTCGGAAGGCTCTCGTAGCGAGGCGCGGCGGGGCAGGATCACGTAAGTGTAGAAGATGCCGGAGAGGATGTACCCGGCGAAGAGGATGAAGCCCAGCAGCTTGGGCTGCGAGGCGACGAGCACGAAGATGAGGATGGCCGTGACCATCATGGAGAAGGGGTGGGCTTTGATGAGCCCGTACTCCTTGAAGGAGGCGTAGCGGACGCGGCTGACCATCAGGAAGGAGAGCAGATACACCAGGCCCAGGCAGAACTTGGGCATGAAGGAGTTCCACTCCGACGGGAGATACTGGGCGAAGAGGTAGAAGGTGGCCACGGTGCAGGCCTGCGCCGGGATGGGCAGGCCCAGGAAGAACTTCTTGTTGGCCGTCTTGGTGATCACGTTGAAGCGGGCAAGGCGCAGCGCCCCGCAGGCCACCAGCAGGAAGGAGGCCATGAGTCCCAGGTGCCCGAAGCGGGAAAGCTCCCACTGGTAGACCATGATGGCGGGAGTGACGCCGAAGGCCACCAGGTCGGCAAGGGAGTCGTACTGGACGCCGAAGTCGGAGCTGGTGCCGGTCAACCGGGCGACCTTGCCGTCCAGCCCGTCGAACACGCAGCTGACCAGAATGGCGACGGCCGTATGCTCGAACTGGCCTGAAATAGCCCACAACATGCCCATGAAGCCGGAGAACAGGCTCGCGGTGGTGAGCAGGTTGGGGAGGATGTACACCCCCCGGGCGGGTGTCTTCTTGACGGGTTGTTCCATTATGCCTTCATCGTGTCCGCTGGCCGGGCCTTACCCCTGGCGCGTGGCGATCACGGTCTGTCCGGCCGCTGTGCGCGTCCCGACTGTTACAGCAGGATGATAGTCTCTCGGCAAATAGACGTCAACCCGCGAACCGAACTTGATCATGCCATAGCGCTGGCCGCGCTCCAGGTGGTCGCCCATCTGGGCCCAGGGGATGATGCGCCGGGCGATGAGGCCAGCGATCTGCACCATGGTCCAGGTGTCGCCCTCCTCGCCGGTCAGCTGCAGGGCCATGCGCTCGTTGTGCTCAGAGGCCTTGTCGAAGCTGGCGTTGAAGTATTTGCCTTCCCAGTAGCGCATGGCGCTCACGCGCCCGGTCACGCAGGCCCTGTTCACGTGCACGTTGAACACGTTCATGAAGATGCAGACCACGGTGCGCTCCTCGCCGGAGATGGGGTCCATGGCGGGGCCGACCTTGATGACCCTGCCGTCGGCCGGGGCCACGGCCAGCCCGGGCTCGGAGGGCACGAAGCGCTCGGGGTCGCGGAAGAAGTTCACCAGCAGGGCCACGACGGCAAGGCCAGCCAGCGCGGCCCAGCACCAGCCAAGCACGGCGAACACAATGGTGGCCGTGGTGGCCAGGAAGATGGAAGGCCAGCCTTCGGGAGTCATGGAGATCGAGGGTTTACGCATCGGGGCTATCCTTCCTGATGATTGTGCCTGATTATTGTGCCGAGTCACGCGGGTCTAGCTCAGGGCTTCGGGGCAGATGGCCCGAAGCTCCCGCTCGAAGCCGGACCGGGTTTCATAGAGTATGGCCTTGAGGCCCAGCTCGCGGGCCCGGGCCACGTTGCCGGAGTTGTCGTCCACAAACAGGGCGTGTTCGGGGCGAACACCCAGGTCTGCCAGGGCCATGAGGAAGAAGCGCGGCTCCAGCTTGGTCATGGCGTGGTTGTAGCTGTTGTACACCTTGTCGAAATGCTTGAAAAACCCGTGGCGCTCGTCCATGAGGGCCAGCCAATCCGTCTGATCGGAGAGGATGGCCGTGCGCAAGCCCATGCCGCGCAGGCGGTCGGCCAGCTCCAGCATCCAGGGCCGCAGCACGAAGCGGGAGAGGATGTCTTCACGCCACATGTCGCTGTCGCCCTCGATGCCTGTACGCTCTTTGAACAGGGTCCAGAACGCGGCCTCGTCGGCGCGCCCGAACACATAGCCGCTGTCCCACACGGCTTTGAGCCCGGCCTGCCAGAGCGCGTGCGGCTCCTGGCCGTGACGGGCCGCCAGGGCCTTCACGCCCCCGGCGAATCCTTCCTCGGCGATCACGCCGCCGAAATCGAGCAGGACGGCTTCAATTTGGCAATCAGGCATCGAGAGTTCCACTTCCGGCGATAATTGGGTAGGAAGGGGTCTCTACGTTCTTCCGCGCCCTATTGCAAGGAGCGCGGAGCGCGTTATCCCGCCCCGGAACGGCCATCCGCCGGCCAAAGGAGCGCCCCCAATGGAATCACCCCTGCGCATCGGCGTGAGCGCCTGCCTGCTCGGCCATCCCGTCCGCTATGACGGCGGCCACAAGCACGACCGCTGGATCACCGGCGAACTGGGCAGGCATGTGTCCTTCGTACCCGTGTGCCCCGAGGCCGAGGCAGGCTTCGGCATCCCCCGCGAGGCCATGCGCCTGGTGGGCGACCCCGACGACCCCAGGCTGGTCACTATTCAAACCGGCCGCGACATGACCGGGGCCATGAAGGATTGGGCCGCCAAGCGTCTGGATGACCTGGCCGGTCAGGACTTGTGCGGATTCATTTTCAAAAGCCGTTCGCCGTCATCGGGCATGGAGCGCGTGAAGGTCTATCCCGAGAAGGGCGGCGCGGCGGCGAACAAGGGGGTCGGCATCTTCGCCGCGGCCTTCATGAAGCGCTTCCCCATGCTCCCCGTGGAGGAGGACGGCCGCCTCAATGACGCTCGGCTGCGCGAGAACTTCATCGAGCGCATCTTCGTGCTGCGCCGCTGGCGCGAGACGGTCCGGGCCATCCGCGAGGGGGCGGGCGTGAAGTCCCTGATCGCCTTCCAGGCCAGCCACAAGCTGCTGCTCATGGCCCACAGCCCGGAAAACGCGCGGCTCATGGGCAAGCTCGTGGCCGCCGTCACGCGGGAGAACCTCGCCAACACCCTGGAGGAGTACGAGATACTCTTGCTGAAAACCACCTCCATCCTGGCCACCGTACGCAAGCACGTGAACGTGCTGCAGCACATGGCCGGATACTTCAAGAAGCTCACATCGCCCGACGAGCGCCAGGAACTTGCGGAGGTCATCGAGGAGTACCGCCAAGGCCTCACGCCCCTGATCGTGCCGCTGACACTCATCAACCACCACGTCCGCAAGCACTGCGTGGCCTACCTGGCGGAGCAGGCCTACCTCAGGCCGCACCCCGTGGAGCTCAAGCTGCGCAACTACTATTGATTGCCGACACGGGGCGGTTCATGCGCCGGGCCATTGCCAAGCGCGCAACAACCGCCTGAATACACAACGGCAGGGCGGAGCCCGCCGCAACCCGCGAGGAGAGAACTATGCCCGTCCGGATCAGCGACGTCGTCACCTGGGTCGGCAAGACCGACTGGGAACTGAGGAAATTCCACGGCGAGGAGTACAGCACGCACAGGGGCTCCTCCTACAATTCCTATCTGCTCCGCGCGGAGAAGACCGTGCTCATGGACACGGTGTGGTCGCCCTTCTCACATGAATATGTGGCCTCCCTCGCTGCCGAAGTGGATCTGGACAGCATCGACTATGTGGTGATGAACCATGCCGAGCCGGACCACAGCGGGGCCTTGTGCGAGGTGATGCGGCACATCCCGGACGTGCCGATCTACTGTACGGCCAACGGCGTGAAATCCATGCGCGGCATGTACCATAGGGACTGGAACTTCCACCCGGTGAAGACCGGGGACACGTTGAACATCGGCCAGGGCCTGGATCTCGTGTTCGTTGAAGCACCGATGCTGCATTGGCCGGACACCATGATGTCCTATCTCACAGGTGAGGCCATCCTCTTCAGCAACGACGCCTTCGGGCAGCACCTGGCCAGCGAAGGACTCTACAACGACACCGTGGACACCTGCGAGCTGTTCCAGGAGGCCATGAAATACTACGCCAACATCCTGACGCCCTTCAGCAAACTGGTAACCAGGAAGATACAGGAGTTCGTCGGGCTGAACCTGCCATTGAAGATGATCTGCCCGAGCCACGGCGTCATCTG
Source organism: Fundidesulfovibrio soli (assembly GCF_022808695.1). Taxonomy (NCBI): domain Bacteria; kingdom Pseudomonadati; phylum Thermodesulfobacteriota; class Desulfovibrionia; order Desulfovibrionales; family Desulfovibrionaceae; genus Fundidesulfovibrio; species Fundidesulfovibrio soli. The sequence continues at coordinate 1,601 of NZ_JAKZKW010000006.1, read as the reverse complement.
GCGCGACAACCCCATGCAGATCGCCGAGGCGTACCTCAAATGGGCCAGCGACTACCAGGAGGAGCAGGTCGTCATCCTCTATGACACCATGTGGAACGCCACCAGGCGCATGGCGGAGCTTATCGCGCAGGGCGTCAAAGCCGCCGCCCCCGGGCTGGCCGTGAAGTGCGTGAACATCGGCAAAAGCGACAAGAACGACGCCATAACCGAGGTTTTCAAGTCCAAGGCCGTGCTCGTGGGCTCCTCAACCATCAACAGAGGCATCCTCAGTTCGGTCGCGGCGCTCCTGGAAGAGATGCGCGGCTTGGCCTTCAAGAACAAGAAGGCCGCGGCGTTCGGTTCCTACGGCTGGAGCGGTGAATCCGTGAAGCATATCGAGGAGGCGCTCGGGGGGTGCGGATTCGAGGTGATGCAGCCGGGGCTCAAGATGCTTTGGCAGCCCGACGCCGAAGGTGAGCGGCAGTGCGTGGCCTACGGCGAGGCGCTGGGGGCGATGCTGGCAGGCTGAAGTGGGGCGGTCGGGCGCGGCCATTCCCGGCGCTGATGACTTTCCAACGGGAATGGCTGCGCCCCGGACCTCATGACGGAATACCCCCGCCCTTTGGCTGGTGATGCATGGGGCGGCAGCTTGGATGGAATTCCCGCCTTACCGGGGCCCGTCGCTCTCCTGCCCCGTAGCGGTGGAACGCCGCGCCAGATAAAAACAGACCCAGGCAGCGGCTGCCGACAGAATCCAGATCATCCTGGCCAAGTTCCTGCCCTGCCAGAGGCCGCCGAACCAAATGGCGAACTGGTACATCATCACGCCCATCTTGCCGCCATACAGCTCCATGCTGCGCATCTGCTGCTTGGAATCGAATGGGCTGAGGGGGTATGCGCCACTGTCGGTCAATTCGTAGCCAGACACAGGGCCTGCGTGCGACCCGGCATTCAGGTACACGGCCAGCCCTATTCCCACACCTATTACAAGGATGGACACCCCGAGCAGTTTGAGCTTCAGGCTCTGTTCCATCGCGGCAAAGTTCATTGAAATGACCTCCACGCAAGAGGTATTGATTGGGGCAGCGATTACAAGGTGGTTTGCAGGGATTCCGGGTTTCAGTTCGGTAAGAAACCGTAGCCACCCTAGATCGGGAATGCCCAGAAGGAGCATAATCGTACACAAAGCGCTTGGTAAATCCTGAATGCATACGAGTTGGAATTTCCATCAACCAGGCGAATTCAATGGACTCATGCAGGATGCGTGCGCGCTTTCTCAGGCCGATAGGGGCTCAAAACGATATGTCTCAAACACTGGATTGAATCAGAATCCTGGGCGCCACGTCATGCCCTCACCCGCCCCGCTCATCGAAGCGCCATGGGAGCGGAGCCTCTCGACCGCTGGAGCCAGTCTCAGCGATCCGCCTTGATTTCCCACACTCCCCAGCGAAATGGAAGCGGTCTCCTTCCATCCCCAACGCAGAAAGGCCCGTCGTTAGACGGGCCTTTCTGTTTGGGAAAAGGATCCTGGCAGCGACCTACTTTCCCACCAGCGGTCCTGGCAGTATCATCGGCGATGGAGGGCTTAACTTCCGAGTTCGGAATGGGATCGGGTGTACCCC